>CASBQB010000313.1 GCA_949127655.1 Chroococcales cyanobacterium PMM_0086
TCAAGTGAGAGAGTATTTAAGATAATAGTCTTGACCCTAAAACCAAATCTATAAGCCAAGAAAGAGAGATCATTATGCGTCCCTACTACTATTGTAGAATGCTCTTGTGAGGCTTTCCAGAGGGCATAGAGTATAAGTATATAGGGAATACGATTAGCTTCATCCCAATAGGCAATTTTCCCAACTCGAGGCACTTTCCAAGCTGCTCTTCCTATAGGATAGTAACAGTAGGAACCTCCAGTGTATTTTTGCCACTTTAACAGATGAGAGGTTTTACCTGCCCCTTTTTCACCCATTAGCTGTATAAAAGCTTTTCGACCTGCAACAGGGGGGGGGAAGCCAAAATCTATCCAGAGATACTCAGGAACCCCTACAGTCTCAGTCACAATAAAGGGGTTATGCTGTAGTCCTAAACGATGATAGGGGTCAAGATATTTCAAGATTCTATTGTTCTAGGCATAACTCGAAAAACTTCTTTTATCTTCTTCTCTTCATTATTAAACAATCCATGGTACTTAATATCTAGGGATACTTCCCAGATAATCCTGATTAGTTGACCATCATAAGAAACAGGTCCTTTAATGGGAATTTGTACCTTAAAGAAAGCAGGAACATTAAAAATATCTAATTCCTGGACTTTACCCTTTTCTATATCCCCTCTTCCTTCAGTACGCCAGCCTACAGATAAATTAACTTTTTCTATTTTTTTCTGCTTCTCCGAAGACCAGACAATCTCCCCTTCTAACATTTCACCCACTTCTAAAACTAGTTGAGTCAAGTTAACTGCAATCATATTACTATCTCTGGATCTACAATTAAAGTAAAATTAGATAAACCTAAACTAGGCCCATAAATACCTGGTTTATAAATTACTACTCCAGGTATATTCAATTTAACAGCAATTACCCAACGTATTTGATTATTCTTACCCTCAAAAGTGGGTGGTAGATTGGCAGGTATTCTAAATTTACCTGCATATTCTACTGTAAATGTTTCTAGACTAGGAATAAAACTATCTTTAAAGAGAAGTTCTTCTGAAAAAATTACCTCCTGTCTCATCGTATCAGTTCCTTGTGTGTAGGAAACCATTTCTATACCAATTAAATACCCTTCTATAGTTCCATCCTCTTGACTCTCTACTGTTCTCTGAGGCAGACGATAAAATTTAAACTCATATTCTTCCCCTATTCTCACAGGATAGTTAGATAATAACAATTCCCCAGGTCCTAAAAGAGGTCCTTTCCTTTTTTCTTGAAAACTTTTAATAAGCGGGTAGATACTTTTTATAGTGAACCACCAAACAGTTTGAACTGTTAGTAATCCTAAGAAAATTAAGATAACATATTTAAACAATGCTGGAGCATAAATAATATACGTATTCACTAGGGATGTGATGATTCCAGCTAACCAATATCCTATGAAAGATAATACTATCACCATTAAAAATAACCCACATCCTGGGAATGAGTTTTGAGCGAGAGAGTAGAGTTCTGTGTCAGTCAATAAATACCCTTCGACTTTTTTTTGAGCTTGAAGTGGTTTAGATGAGAAAATTAACTTCTCTGGTTTATTTAAGTTACTCATATTTATAAAACATCTCTAAGACATTCTTTGACTCTCTAAGTCCGACAACTAATTTATCATTAATGCCAAGGCTTTCAGCTATTTTATTTTGTGCGTAATTCGTAATACATTACTGTTTCCGCTAAATTATATAATACCCAAGATTGTCTGATTTTAAACTAGAACCTTTAACCCTTTGAAGTAGATATGAGTGAAATAGCTGCTTGCGATCGTCTCGAATCCCGTCACCCAAATGCTCAAATTTGGCTTGTTCGCATTGGTTCCCGCTATGTTCGTCGATTTGGCAAAACTACGCAAAGTCAACACAGTCTAACAACCGTCTGGTCAAAGAATTAGGGTGGGTTTTCCATAAAGATTGTCTGGTTTTAAACTAGAACCTTTAACCTCTTGTCACTTTTGGTAAAAATCACTATAATAGTGTCAAAGTAGGAATCAAAATACTTATGACTGTAGCAAGTGCAGACCTAAACATACAGGCAGATGATTATGGACTGTTGATGGACCTTTATCAGCTGACCATGACTACCTGTTATGCAGGAGAGGGTATAGCCAAGACCAGAGCAAGTTTTGAATTATTTACCCGTCGTCTACCCCCTGACTTTGGTTATCTGATTGCTATGGGGTTAGAGCAGGCGTTAGAGTATTTAGAAAAGCTACAATTTAGACCAGAACAGATCAAAGCACTACAGGATACGGGACTATTTAAAAGAGCAACAGAATCCTTCTGGGAACTACTAAAAGAGGGGAGTTTTACTGGAGATGTTTGGGCAGTCCCAGAAGGTACAGCTATCTCTACCCATGAACCAATTTTAAGAATTGAAGCCCCACTTTGGCAAGCGCAAATAGTCGAAACATATCTACTCAATACGATTAACTATCAAACACTGATAGCCACAAAAGCAGCCCGTTTAAGGGATATAGCAGGGGATGAGGCTATCTTACTTGAATTTGGTACCCGTAGAGCCTGTAGTCCTCAAGCTTCACTTTGGGCTGCACGCGCTGCCCTTGCTGGGGGACTAAATACAACATCTAATGTTTTAGCTGCCTTAAAATTAGGACAACAACCAGCAGGAACTTTAGCCCATTCTTTAATTATGGCTTTTCATGCTTTGGGTCAAGATGAAAATCAAGCTTTCTCAGCCTTTCATCGCTACTTTCCTGAAGGTACTTTATTAATAGATACCTATGATGTGATAGCTGCAGCTAAACAACTAGCAGAAAGTCAAATAAAAGTAACAGGAGTACGTATTGATTCTGGTGATTTAGAAGAACTTACCCATCAAGTTAAACATATACTTCCTGATGTAGATATTTTCGTCAGTGGGGATCTTGATGAGTGGGAAATTGCCCGATTAAAACAAGCAGATTGCCCCATTAATGCCTACGGAATAGGCACTAAACTAGTCACTGGAGCGGTTGTCAATGGAGTTTATAAGCTGGTAGAAATAGAAGGAATTCCTACATCTAAACAGTCTAAAGATAAATTTAGTTATCCAGGCAGAAAGCAGATATTTAGAGGCGAAAATGGTGATCGACTAGGCTTAATAGATGAAGAACCTCTAGATACAGAACAGCCTCTTTTACAGTTAGTCATGCAGAATGGCCAGAGAATCTATCCAACAGTACCTTTAGAAAAAATCAAATTACAATCTAGATATTCCCTGCAACAATTACCGCCATCTTCCCGCAAGATTACTAACCCTACACCCTTAACAGTAACCATATCAAATTCTTTAATAAAACTTAAACAGTCGGTCTTAGAAATAACATGATCACTATCGCACTTTTCGGAACTAGTGCAGATCCTCCAACAGCCGGACATCTAGCTATTTTACAGTGGTTATCATATCACTATGACCTGGTGGCTGTTTGGGCTTCAGATAACCCTTTTAAGGAGCATCAAACCCCCTTAGAACATCGGATGTCTATGTTAAGATTACTCATTGAAGGAACAGAATTACCAAATATTCAATTCTATGAAAGCTTAAGTCACAGACGCAGCTTAATCAGTGTACAAAGAGCACAAGAAATGTGGGGTAAAAATAGAGAATATTACTTAGTTATTGGTTCAGACCTGCTTAAACAGTTGCCAACATGGTATCAGAGTGAGGTACTCTTTAAATTAGTGACTATCTTAATAGTGCCACGTCCAGACTATCCCCTTAAAACAGAAGAAATAGAAGCAATTACACTCAAAGGAGGTAACTTTAAAATAGCAGATTTACAAGCGCCTAAAGTCTCTTCTACTGCTTATCGGGAACAGCAGGATAAAGATGTCATCACCCAACCTGTTAAAGACTATATTCAGCGAGAACAGTTATATGTTAAAAGAACTAGCTGATTTTAAAGTTGGCGTAGATAATGTGATCTTCTCTGTTGATGGTCAACTAAACAGACTCTTTGTTTTACTTGTTAAAAGACCAAAAGATCCATATCAAGCATACTGGAGTTTACCAGGAACACTAGTTAGAAAAGGAGAATCTTTAGAGACAGCAGCCTATCGTATTCTATCAGAGAAAATTAGGGTAAGCAACCTTTATCTTGAACAACTATATACCTTCGGTGGACCAGCTAGAGATCCTAGAGAATCTTCTGATAGTTATGCAGTTAGATATCTTTCAGTAAGTTACTTTGCTTTATTAAGATATGAAGATGCTAAACTGATTGATAATCATTCTGGTTTAACTACATGGTACAATCTAGAGAAAATACCAGAATTAGCTTTTGATCATCGAGAAATTCTCAACTATGGCTATAGAAGATTACGCAATAAATTAGAGTATAGTCCTATTGCTTTTGAAGTATTACCTGAAGTCTTTACACTCAATGATCTATATCAACTATACTGCACTATTTTAGGAGAGAACTTCTCAGATTATTCTAACTTTCGTTCTCGCTTATTAAAGTTTGGTTTTCTAGCTGATACTGGAACTAAAATATATAAAGGTATTGGTCGTCCTGCTACCCTTTATCGTTTTGATTCTCAAGCTTTTGCCCCCCTCAAAGATCGTCCTTTAGTTTTTATCTAAATATGTATGAAAATTGCTCTAGCTCAACTTAATCCTACTATTGGTAATCTCAGTTTTAATAGTCAGAAGATCTTAGAAGCTGCTCAAAAAGCCCATCTATTAGGCGCAAGATTACTCTTAACTCCTGAACTTTCTTTATGTGGTTATCCCCCTAGAGATTTATTATTAAATCCTGCTTTTATTCAAGCAATATCTCAAGAATTAAAAGATTTAACAGTCAAATTACCACCTCAAATAACTGTTTTAGTAGGGGTAGCAACTATTAATACTCATGCTTATTCTGAAGGGGAAAAACCTCTTTATAATAGTATTGCTGTAGTTGCTGAAGGTCTTGTTAAACAATACTTTCATAAACGCCTTTTACCTAACTATGATGTCTTTGATGAACATCGTTATTTTACTGCAGGCAAAGTTACCGAAGTCTTAATCTTAGATGGAGTAAAAATAGGTATAACTATTTGTGAAGACTTATGGAATGATGAATCTTTTTGGGGTAAAAGAAGTTACTATGTTAACCCACTAGAAGAACTAGCAACTTTAGGAGTAGATCTCATCATTAATCTCTCAGCATCACCCTATACAGTAGGTAAACATCATCTACGTCAAGAGATGCTTAAATATACCGCCAGAGAGTATCATGTACCTGTAATTTACACCAATCAAGTAGGGGGAAATGATGATTTAATTTTTGATGGAAATAGCTTAGGATTGAATAAAAATGCTGAAGTTATTTTACAGATAGAAAGCTTTCAAGAAGCTCTAGAAGTAGTTGAATTTTCAACAGAAACAAGAGATTTAACCAAGTCAAAAATCAATCAATTAGCCCAAACAGAAGAAGAGGAAATATGGTCAGCTTTAGTATTAGGAGTCAAAGACTATACGCGTAAATGTGGTTTTACTAAAGCTATTTTAGGACTAAGTGGAGGGATAGATTCTGCTTTAGTAGCAGCAGTAGCGGTAGAAGCATTAGGTAACAAAAATGTTCTAGCTTTATTGATGCCTTCTCCTTATAGTTCAGAGCATTCTATTATTGATGCCCAACAGCTAGTTAAAAACCTGGGGATGCAGTCATCTTTATTAAAAATTGAAGATTTAATGCAGGGCTATAATTTAACTTTAGCTGAGCTTTTTCAAGGTACAGAATTTGGCATAGCTGAGGAGAATATTCAGTCTCGTATTAGAGGTAACTTATTAATGGCAGTAGCCAATAAATTTGGTTATTTACTCTTGTCAACAGGGAATAAATCAGAGATGGCTGTAGGCTACTGTACACTATATGGAGA
>CASBQB010000314.1 GCA_949127655.1 Chroococcales cyanobacterium PMM_0086
CTTACCAAATATTGGCATTTGGCGGTATTTTTCTGTGGCACTTTCCTCACGGTCACCCGCACTGGGCGTTATCCAGCAGGTTTGGTCTTTCGGGAGCCCGGACTTTCCTCAGACTTTTTTAATTTAGTCCGCAATCTCCTCGCTCACTCTCTCCTTACATTCAGTCTAATCAATATTTTTCTCTTTGGCTAAACCTTTTTCAACAAATTACTGATTTGTCTACTTTCCTATCTTTGATAGAATTAATCTAGATATCTCCTACGGAACACCTTATGCCAGAAGACTTTAATCTTGCCCGTCCTTCCTCTGTTCCTGCTCATATTCAACAAATCTCCTCAGAATTAAAACTAATGGGACGGATTGGCTTTTGGCTACAGCTTGTTTTAGGGGTCATTTCTGCTGTTTTACTTTCTTTTGGGACTTTGATTTTACTCAGCAGTACTAGCAGAACACAAGGTATAGAAATAGGCATTATAGCAGCTATTTCTGGAGTTGGTTTCCTAGTTGTTGCCATTTATTTTTCTCGTCGTTATATCCAATTTTCTGAAGAAATCTTAAACCCTAATGCCACTGAACGCCCTAAAAAATCAGACACTATTCAATTAATTAAAACAGGGTTAATCTTTAATTTAGTTGGTATGTTCTTAACGATTATTGGAGCAGAAGCACTAGTTGGTATTATTCTGCAAAAATCTCTTTTGATTCCCCAAGCAACTATTACTGCTGACCCTAATAAATTTATCAATTCAGCAGACGTATTAATTGTTCAAGCTAATACTAACTCAATCTCTGCTCACTTTGCTGGTTTAGTTTGTTCTCTTTGGTTACTCAATCGTATAAATCAAAAAAGTTAGGTATGCAAAGAACTAGAATTAACCTAATCCTCAGTAGTTCGACAATCAAGCTTAATCAAGCCTTAATTAATCCTTGGCGGCGGATTTCACTTAGCTTAATCAGTTTGTTTTTTGGCGTAGTTATGGGTCAAGCGCTCACAACAACTGCTGGACAAACTGCTATTTGGGATATAACATCAGCAGGACTAATGCTACTCTTTACAGAAGCGGTTAGTTGGTATTTCTATAGGCGAAAAACTCAAAAGAACTCTTTTGGATTGATAATATTAAATATCTTTAAAATCGGCCTTACTTATAGCTTTTTCCTAGAAGCTTTTAAAGTTGGCTCTTGATTCCCTAAAAAAGCTTTTTAAACCAACCTCTTTTCCAGAAGAAATAAACTAGACCCAAGGCAATTACTAACATCACAAATAAACAAACGAAATAACTCCATTCCCATTTAAGTTCTGGCATATTTTCAAAGTTCATGCCATAAACTCCAGCAATAAAAGTTAGAGGGATAAAAATAGTAGAAATAACCGTGAGAAACTTCATTACTTCATTGACACGATTACTAATTGAAGATAGATAAACCTCCATTAAACTAGAAGCCAATTCTCGGTAACTCTCAATGATTTCTAGTAATTGAATGACGTGTTCATAACAATCTCTAAAATAGACTCGAACATCTGGGTTGATATTGTCATAACCTGCTCTGGACATAACATTGAGAATATCACGGAGAGGCCAGATCAATCTACGAAGGGCTATTAACTCCCGTCTGATCCAGTAAATTTCTTCTAAATCACTGCGATCAGGTTGCTTAATAATTTTTTCTTCTAGATCTTCAATCCGATCTTCATAATGCTCCAAAATAGGAAAGTAACCTTCAATAATGCTATCAATTAATCGATAGGCTAAATAGTCAACTCCAGTCTCTTTAAGTTGACCTTTAGCGACACGAATTTGCTCTTTAATAATCAGGAAAGGATCATGGATAGCATCTTCTTGGAAAGTGAGAAGATAATTGTTTCCGATAATAAAGCTGACCTGTTCTGTCTCAAAACCTTCTGCATCCTTCTTAAGACGGGCTACCTGTGCAATGATCAATAACTTTTCAGCATAATCCTCACATCTAGGACGTTGTGGAACATTGACTACATCCTCTAAAAGCAAACGATGTAAGTTAAAAACTTTGCCTACACGATTTAAAATATCTCTACTTCCTAAACCATTAACATCAATCCAAGTTAAGCCATCTTTCTCTAAGTAATGAATACAGTCTTCAGGGGAAATATTGGTTTTGTAAGTGATCTCATTTTGGTAATAGTCAATTAACTCTATGTAAGAAGGTTTCGCATCAGGAGCAATCTCAAAATCTCCCGGCATAGCACCAGGAGTATGATAGTAATAACCAAAATAATCATCATCTGGTTTTGAGTCAGCCGAGCTACTTACTTGATCATTCGATGAGTGAGTCACAGTGATTTCCTTAACTATAAGTGGGGTATTCTGACTTAAAACTTTGCTTAATATTCTACACTGTAATATATCTGAAGATTTTTTCTGCAATTGAGTTAAACTAAGTCTAGATAAACTTTTTTATTTTAAAGAGATTGAATATGATTGGGAACATTTATGATGTAGTTGTCAAGACTGCAACCGGAGAAGATAAGCCTCTCTCTAAATATGCAGGAAAGGTCTTATTGATCGTCAATGTAGCTTCTTACTGTGGTTATACACCCCAATACAAAGGACTAGAAGCACTCAACGAAAAGTATAAACAAGCAGGACTACAAGTACTTGGCTTCCCCTGTAATGATTTTGGCGCACAAGAACCAGGCAGTAATCAAGAAATTAAACAGTTCTGTGAATCTCTTTATGGAGTTAGCTTTGAACTATTTGATAAAGTTAAAGCACTAGGCGCTACTAAACACCCTCTCTATGAAAAACTTACTCAGTTAGCGCCTTCAAAAGAAGATGTAGCTTGGAATTTTGAGAAGTTCTTGATTAGTAAAAAGGGTCAAGTAGTAGGACGCTTTAAAAGTGGTGTATCTCCTGAGTCTCCCGAACTAATTACCGCTATTGAAAAAGAATTAGCTAAGTGAGGAGCTAGAAATAGGGAGAAGAGAACCTATTTTTATTCTCCCTGACTAGGAAGATTAAAATGAGTAAATCTAAGTTAGGTGTAGCAGTTGTCGGTACAGGGTTTGGACAAACTGTACATATTCCAGGCTTTCAACATCATCCTCGCACAGAAGTAGTAGCGGTTTATCACCGTCACCGAGAAAAAGCGCAGGAAATAGCCCTAAAACATGGTATTCCCAATTATTTTACTGACTTAGAAGAATTACTATCTTGTCCTCAAGTAGAAGCTGTCAGTCTCTCTACACCACCATTTTTACATTACTCAATGGCCAAACAAATTCTAGAAGCTAAAAAACATCTGCTTTTAGAAAAGCCAATGACGATGAATGTAGAAGAATGTCGAGAACTCCATTATTTAGCCCAGAAAAAAGGTGTCATCGCTATAGCAGACTTTCAATTTCGTACTATTCCAGCCTGGCAACTTTTAGAAGAATATCTGAGACAGGGATATCTAGGTAAAATTCGTCTTATTAAAGTAGACTGGTTGGTCAATAGTCGTGCTAATCCCGCGCGTCCTTGGAATTGGTATTCTTGTAAGGATAAAGGCGGCGGCGTTTTAGGGGCAATAGGTTCTCATAGCTTTGATTATCTCAACTGGTTGTTCGGCCGGCCCACTCGTCTTTCTGCTCAATTATACTCGGCAATTAAAGAACGTCCCGATCCCGAAGAGCAAGGAAAATTAAAACTTGTTGACTCGGATGATATTGCTATTATTCTCCTAGAGTTAGCCAAGAATATGCCAGTACAAATTAACTTAAGTTCTGTCACCGCTCAAGGTAGAGGACATTGGTTAGAAGTATATGGAGAGGATGGTACTTTGGTCTTGGGGAATAGCAATTTAAAAGACTATGTACATGGCTTTAAATTGTCAGCAGCACCAGCTGGAGGTAATTTGACTGAATTGGAGATTCCCAAGCGGTTAGCTTTTGAGACGGTCTTTACTGATGGACGGTTAGCACCTTTTATCCGCATAGTAGACCGTTGGGTAGAAGGTATCGATGGTGGTGTTGCGCTGGTTCCTTCTCTTGTAGAGGGGGTCTATTCTCAGCTTTTAATGGACCTGACACATCAGTCAAGTATGACTCAAGAATGGGTAGAAGTTAGGGATCAATTGAATTTCTAAGAGGATCGTATAACCTACGCGGACTCCAAGCAGATTACCCTGCGGGAACTACAGCAGGAGAATTGCTTAGGCAATATATACTGCGATTACCAAAGCACATAAGACCGGAAAATAAGGAGAACAGCTAACCCGCGTCTATTGACGCGAAGCGGCAGCCCGTAGCGTAGACACGGGTGTGCGCTGTTCATTAATCAAGTTTTGCGTCATGTCCTATTTTAGGTTCACCCCAGATGGACACATGAAACTTTGTTTTAAGCTTATCTATTGTTCTGCGGTTTATCTTCCTGGGGTCTTGCTAAAGTTCAGGAAATTGTTTATAATAACATTGCAGTCTCTTGGAGAGATGGCTGAGTGGTTGAAAGCGGCATCCTGCTAAGATGTTGTAGGGGTAACTTTACCGAGGGTTCGAATCCCTCTCTCTCCGTTCTCAATAAAGCTCCTCTAAAGTTTAGGGGAGTTTTGTTGTATAACTTGACATACCTATTAGAATATGAAGATATGTTAAGTAAAGATTTTACCCTATGCAAACAAGCTGGAGTCCTCAACTCACCTCGACCACCTTTAAAGTCCCTACTCCCTTAAAAGTTATAGCTATCGGAGATAGTTTAATTTATGGCTATGGAGATCCTCTCGGTGGAGGATGGGTAGAAAGATTACGTCGTCAGTGGATGTCTAGTGAAGGACATATTCTCTATAATCTAGGTGTCAGAGGGGATGGTGTAACCCAAGTGCTCCAAAGATTAGAGCATGAGTACTCAGTTAGGGGAGAGCTAAGAAATCAGTATCCAGACCTGATTATAATTTCGGTTGGAGTGAATGACTCAGCCCGTTTAGGAAGACCCAACGGGAAACACTTTACACCCGAAGAAAAGTTTCAAAACAAAATAGAAACCATTCTAGAAGTAGCACAGCGCCTCTCTAATGTGATCTTTGTCGGAATGGTTCCTGTCGATCAAGCAAAAATGCCGCTACATGAAACCTACCTAAATCTACCTAAAACAACAGAAGTTGTTTGTAGGTAGGCTTAGCGTACCCTTTCGGGCTGACGCAAAGCGTCATCACTTCCTGCTTCACTGAGTCCTCA
>CASBQB010000315.1 GCA_949127655.1 Chroococcales cyanobacterium PMM_0086
ACTGTGAAGTTGTGGCAGCACTAAAAGTACGGACATCAAATAAAAAAGGTCGTCATTTATCTACAGGGGAAGCTATCCGACTGTTAGAGGAAGAAGGAATCAATACACCGTCAGGATATGTGCAATCTCCCAAAGGACTTTTGAAAAAAGCAACAGTCAATCGTTATCTCAAGCATTGGGGATATGACCACGAAACATTACGTCGACAACCCCCTGCTGTACGGTTTCAGGCTGAACATAGTAATGATTGCTGGCAATTCGATTTGAGTCCCTCAGATCTTAAGCACGTTTTGAACCCAGCGTGGATAGAACCAGGACGCGGACATCCTCTCTTGATGCTTTATAGTGTTGTAGATGACCGCAGTGGCGTTGCTTATCAAGAATATCATGGGGTCTATGGCGAAGATGTGGGGGCTGCATTACGCTTTCTATTTTCTGCCATGTCTGCCAAAAAAGAAGAAAATTTTCCCTATATGGGCATTCCAAAAATGCTCTACATGGATAACGGACCAATTGCCAAAAGTTCTGTATTCCAAAAAGTAATGAGTTGTCTAGGAGTAGAGGTGCGGACTCATTTACCTCAAGGGAAAGATGGAAGAAGGGTGACTGCCCGTTCCAAAGGAAAGGTAGAACGCCCATTCCGTACAGTCAAAGAGATGCACGAGACTCTCTACCATTTACATGAGCCTGAAACTGAAGCTGAAGCTAATGCTTGGTTAATGCGTTTTCTTATTCATTACAATAGTCAGTCTCATCGCAGTGAACCTCATTCCAGAATTGAAGATTGGGTTCAAGCGCTTCCCTCTGAAGGTATTCGAGAAATGTGCAGTTGGGAACGCTTTTGTACCTTTGCGCGAGAATCTGAACAACGAAAAGTAGGGATAGATGCTCGTATTTCTGTTGAAGGAGTATTTTATGAAGTAGAGCCTGATTTAGCTGGAGAAACTGTGACTCTTTGGTGGGGCTTTTTTGATTGTGAACTCTATGTTGAACATAGGGAAAAACGTTTTGGTCCTTATGTTCCCGTTGGAAAACCGATTCTCCTTGACCACTACCGCAGCTTCAAAAAAACACTAACTCAACAAAGGGCTGACCGTATTGAAGCATTAGCAAAACGATTAATCTTACCAAGAAGCAGTGCTGCAGTTCTAACTGAAGTCCCAATGGGCAAAATTATTGATTTTCCGCGTATTTCTTTTGTAGATCCAGATCCTTTTCAAGAATTCTCTTTTAACAGCGTTATTGCTGCTAAAAAAGCTATTGCTGATTACTTGGGAACCCCCTTGGCTAAATTAACTTCTGAGCAGATGGCTTATATAAATGAGGTTGTGGAAAAAACCTTAAACAAAAAGGAAGTAATGACACAAATTAAGGATTACTTTCAGCCTACACCAGGGAGGTCTCCATGTTGAGTGAAGTAATGGAGTATTACGGATTTAAGCAACCCCTTGACCATTTGGGGTTCTTTGAAACTGAGCATCATGCTCATTTAGTTAGAGAACTGAAGATTGTGATTGGTCAAGGACGATTAGTTGCTTTAGCTGGAATAGTTGGCTGTGGTAAAACTACCACATTACAACGTTTGATGATGAACTTAGTCCAGTCGAAAGAGGTTATTGTCTCTCGTTCATTAACTGTGGATAAAGACCGTGTAAAACTCGGGACATTTATGACTGCTTTATTTTATGACCTTTCTACTGAGAAAGATTTTAAACCGCCTACTCAACCAGAAACGAGGGAAAGAAAGCTGTTAGAACTAATGCACAAACGTCGTACCCCCGTAGCTCTAATAGTTGATGATGCCCATGACCTACATCATCGTACACTGATTGGTTTAAAGCGGTTGATTGAACTTGTACGGCTTTATGGAACAGGAGCTCCTTTGTCTATTGTTTTAGGCGGTCATCCTAAATTGAAAAATGACTTACGCCGTCCCTCTCTTGAGGAAATTGGGGGAAGGGCTACGGTTTTTACCCTAGATGGGATTCGAGGACATCAAAGGGAGTATATTGAGTGGGTTTTGCATCAAGCTAGTGATAGTGAGGTTAAGTTGACTGAATTTCTAACAGAAGAGGCACTTTCCTTACTAGTTGAGCGATTAACAACTCCTTTACAGATTGAGCAGTACTTGACGCTGGCGTTTGAGGAGGCTTATTCGATTGGACAGAAGCCTGTTACTCATGAAGTAATTGAAAGCGTTCTGGCACAAGGATTAGATGATTTAGAACCTCGACTTACACGTCATGGCTATAATGCCAAAGTTTTAGCAGAACTATTGAATGTACGAGCTACAGAAGTTCGCTCCTTTTTGCATGGCCAGTTATCGCCTGGACGCACTCAAGACCTTAGAGACAAAATGCTCAAAGTGGGAATTCCTTTGTGAAATCTTATTCGCATTTATTGTGAGCCGAAACGCTTGTTTGCAAGCCCATTCGCATTTATTGTGAGTCCCGAGCATTTCTTATTCGCATTTATTGTGAGCCGAAAAATGCCTTGTTTGCAAGCCCGACTGTTTATGTTTGCAAGCCACTACACCTATATACTTTAATTTTCTTTTTTCTAGTTCTAAAAGAAATGGAGTATTGTTCCCATAACCAGCATCAACCAGCACAATACCTGCTTGATATCCTCGATTTATACTTTTATCGATTAATTCTAAAGCAATCGAAGGTTTCTTTTTAAACTCTACATCTTCTTTTCCTTGAGCTAAGGAACTAGCAGGTTGATATATTTTTATATCTAATGGGATGTTTCTAACTCCATCATATAAATGTGTTGTAACTACTACTATTCCATTATCTGTCTTACCTATTACTCCTAAATATTGTCTTCCTACCCCATCTGTAAAGTTACCACTTTTTCTATGTCCTGAGTCATCAATTATTAAAGAGAAACCTTTTTTAATCTTTGTTTGACTACATTTATTCATCACCTCTAAACGACGCTCATTTATTTTTTCGGCTGACCAAGGCGCATCAGTTAAGAAATGGTGTAAAGAATGATAAACAACATCAAAAGAGTTAGAAGCCATCTGAGTAAGGTTTTTGCGCTCGCTTTCCCCCAATAATCCGCCCAAATAATGCTTAAATCCTCTCTTTTGTGCTTGTGTTTTCAGAAGAGCATCAAACCTGTTACACCATCTATCAAAACAAGGTGGCATCGCTGCTGGAGTTGTCTCTCTCATTAGGTATTATCTTAACGTAAAACTTCCTTATAGCAACTATTATAACCTTTTAATGCTTATTTTATTGTTTAAGTACCGTTAGAGCCTAAGAGAGTTACTTAGAGCGCCTTGGGGGTTGATACGATAATAAATGTATTCGGGCGAATGATACTAATTTTTATCACAGGACTACGAACGTTCTTTGAGCTTAAGCTTAAACTGAAGTCCAGTAGGCACGACCGAGCATTCCTTTTTCCCATGAAAATAGACCGACACGGACAAGCGAAAATCCTCAATACTTCGGAAATAAATCTCCTCTTCCGTGATGGCTTTACCGTTAACCCCCCTAGAGACTGTGCCCTCTTTGCCATCTGCCTCTATACAGCCTGTCGCATCAATGAAGCTGTCAGCCTTAAAAAAAGCGATGTTTATGATACAAAAGGCTGGGTTAGACCAGAAATCATCATTCGTAAGGGCAACACCAAAGGGAAGCTGGCCACCCGCACCATCCCAGTCATCGAAGATCTTCGAGCCTTTTTAGCCGCCTACACCCCTCGTAATAACTCCATCTATCTATTCCCAGGCAACCCAGGACAATCAAGAGCTAATACACATCTACACCGCGACTCAGCCATCTGGCTATTGAAGGGTGCTTGTCAAAGAGTAGGACTTGAGGGAATCAGTACCCACAGTTTCAGAAGAACTGCCCTCACCCAAATGAGTAATGCTGGCATCCCCTTAAGAATCATTCAGGAGATCTCAGGACATCGCACCTTAGATGAACTCTACAAATATCTAGAAGTCCGCCCAGAGCAAGTAAAAGGAGCCATCGCCTCCTTGTCAATGTTAACCCCTGTTGATACAATTAACTTCGAGAAATCAATGTTAGTTGAAGTAAGTTCTCCTCCCCCAAAAGAGGCTCTAACAGATTAGCTTGGAAACTAGTTGCCTACTCTAGTTCGCGCTTAATAGACTCTAAATGAATCCAAAGAAATGAACGAGTCTAAAATTAAGAACTTTGTTACTTGGGGTAAAACTAGCATCGCGGGTCATATCGGGGGCAAGAGCGTACAAATATCCTAAAAAAAGAACTTGTAGTATAACAGTAACATGACCAAAACCCCTATTCTTTCGTGAACACCAGGTCTTAACTTTGTCTAATAATTCACAACAAGACTTAAATGAGGAGTCATTAAGAGCGAGGGTTGAAAGCAAAACTGAATAAGCTTGAGAGCCTAGAAATGCCCCTAGTGGGCTATTTTAGCCTTTCTTTAACTGGTTAAAACAAAATATAGACGTGTTTACTGCTTATAAAGCGAGTTTAGGTTTTATTTGGTGCTAAATTTTGTTAAAGTCCCACTAACAGCCCCATGGGTCTAGTTACGAGTAGCAGTAATAGCCGAATGCCTTATCCTATGTGGACTCATCCTCCTGCTTGTAACTTGTTCAAAACTTTACCCCCCGTGTCCCATGAGGCAGGTAAGAAGGTCTGCACCCAGATTGAAACGAGAGATGGTCTACAACGACAACAGGCATTCTGACCAGTTATTCATTTCTACTCTACTGGCATTCGCCAGGTTTAATTGACAATTAGTCCATCTTCTCAGGCTTTCTTCTGTAGAACAAACTGGCTATTATTACCTATAATTATCTCATAGCGCTCATCTAATCCTTGTCGTTGAAGTGCTCTTTGAACAGCAATATGAGCAAAATATGTCTGTTTCTGTTTTTGGCTTTGTGAAATACTGTCAGAATGAACACGATAGTAATACAAGGGACGTGGTAGATGATAAATCTCAGTAATTTCTGAGAGTCTTAAACATAAATCATAGTCAATTGCTGCTTCAAAAAAAGGGTCAATTCCTCCTGCAATTTCAAATGCTGACCTTCTAATAAGTCTCAAATGAAAAGTCATAAAGTCAACTAATAATCTGGCTTTAGAATAGGGTATTCTACAACGAGTACCAATATCTAATAATCTGCTAGTAGCATCAATGATGAAATAATTAGTATAGACTAGCCCAATATTAGTATTATTGTTTAGAATAGCTACTGTTTGTTGTAGTGCTGTTGGTGCTAAAATATCATCACTATCTACCCACGCTAAATACTCTCCTTTAGCGCTCTTGTGGGCTTGAATTAAGGCTTGAACTCGTCCCTGATGAAGGTTACTGATAACATTAAAACGGCTATCTTTTTGAGCATAATCTTGGGCGATGGAGAGAGATGAATCAGTTGAACCATCATCTAGACAAATAAGTTCAAAATGGAGATAAGTTTGTGCTAAAATACTCTCTAAAGCTGCTTTTAAATAGTTAGCCCGATTGTAAAATGTCATAATCAGGGATACTTGAGGCATGACTTATTACTGTTATAGTCTTTAAGGATTAAAGACTATAATAAGACCTTCGACAAGCAACCCAATTATTGCCAACAAAAATTTAAGTTTCTGTCCTGACAAAGTAGATCCTCTTCTCTCTTCGTATTTCTTTATATCATGTCCTATTCATATTGGTACTACAGCACAACGCCTAGTTAGAAAGCCCTCTATTGGCATCTTTTCCTTGTCATTTCACGAAGTTCTGTGCTACAAAGAAGTAAGACATGTGACTCAATAGTTGCATCTCACTACGACATCCCTAGCTTCGATGGGACGTTGTTCCTCAATCTTTGACTCCGGCTGCTGAACCCAAGTCAAGAGCGCTTTAAAACTAAACAATACCTAGTTTTTGAATACCGTTTATGCAAACAAGCAATATGTTACGGCTTCTGCGAGCATTGGCTCGGCAGGGGCTAGATGTACAGTACAATAATCAAACTTATTCAGTGCGTTTGATAGATTCGCTCAATGCACCTGTTGCTGAAGTCCTTTTACCCGAAAGCTTTCCGGTTGAGGCAAAAGCTTTCAAGCAACTGGCAAACCTGGCAACAGTAAAGCATCCTGCAGGAGGACAGGTCTGTCGTGTCTGTGCAACACCTGACTTTCATCCTGGCGACGCTGGGGTGGCTATCGGCTCCATCATAGAAACATCAGAACAGGTGATTCCTGCGGCTGTTGGGTCAGACATCAACTGTGGAATGCGGTTGCATGTGGCTGATTTGACCGTTGGGCAATTTTTAGCACAACGCGATCGCTTCGTTGAATTAATGAAGGGGGATTACTTTTTTGGTAAGCGGGATGTAACAATGACTTCTCGAACCATGCAAGCAATCTTTCAAGATGGAGTTGTTGGGTGGTTGGATGCTATGTTAGATATACCAACAGGGAGTGTCGTACAGTCAGATTTCAACCAACTTGCAACTGAAGTGGATCGCATCTTTGTAAACGGTTCGATGGCAGGACATACCCGCTGGGCACCAGAAGAATTAGTACCAGAGTCAGGGTATGTCCGAGATGGAGGGCTTGCTACCATTGGAGGTGGTAACCACTTCGTTGAGGTGCAGTGGATTGAACAAGTTGAAAATCGTACTCTTGCTTACCAGTGGGGAATTCGAGAAGGACAGCTGGCCTTCATGGTTCACTCTGGCTCAAGAAATGTAGGTAAGTATATAGGTGGAATGTGGCGTGAACGTGCCCAAGCATTGTGGACAGAGGGATTAAAGTATCCCGAGTCCCAATTGTTTCCTCTCTCATCTGCTGCCCATCCTGAGTCGGTTATTGACTATCTGCAAGCTGAAGCGACTGCTGCCAATTATGCCTTTATCAATCGCCTTTTGCTAGCAGAGTTATTGCGTCTACGCTTGCGCCAAGTCTATGGTGATGTCGAGGCCCCGTTAGTATATGACTTGCCCCACAACATCACACTAGCTGAAGGACATGGCTGGATTACACGCAAGGGCGCTTGTCCTGCCCACACAGGTCAACCTGTTATCATCCCTGGTTCGATGGGTGCGCCATCTTATCTACTGGTCGGATTAGGCAATTCTCACTGGTGTTGTTCAGCTTCTCATGGGGCTGGAAGATTGCGTTCCCGCTTCGATTTAAGCCGTAAGGGAAATAAGGAGAGCGAAGATGCTTTAGGGTTAACTGGGGTTGATTGCATCACTTTACGGGAGGAACGTCGGATTGAAGAAGCCCCTGCGGCATATAAGCCAATTACGCCCGTGATTGATATCCAAGTGAAGGCTGGATTAGTTCAAGTGGTAGCCCGTATGCAACCTATTCTGACGTTCAAAGCCTGATCTGAAAGATCTCGAAGAGTATAGAAGATCTCTGCTTACAGAAATGGGCTAATTTGGCTTTAGAGTGGTAGAGACTAAGTATTTCTTAGCATCAAGTAAAAACTGATTAGCAACTGTCTCAAAAGTTTTAGGGGGTAAAGTTATCTCGTGTATTTCCATATCGGAAAGTGTGCGCCATATAAGGCGTTCATATCCTGAACTAGTGTCAATAAGTATTATATTAAATTTATCGTCAAAAGATGAACTACCTATTGAATCTAAGTGAAAACGGGTTCCAAGATCAGCAACTTTTCGATAGAAAAAGTTGCTATCTACATCTTCTGGAGGTTCAACAAACATTACATCATAAATGATTTGAAAAACATCATCTTTGTTTTTTTGCTCCAATTCAGGTTCATATCTTTGGTCAGATAGTTTTAAGAAGTCTGACAAATAGCTTAGACAAGTATGTAAGTAAATTTCATCTTCATAATCACCAATTTCTTGTCCGCCTGCCCAAAATCTGAAATTAATATAAATATACTTATCAATTACGCGTGTTTTTTCATATTCAATGGCAAAAAAAGATTTATTTCCGAAAATACTCATTATATTTTAAGACGTTTCCTTGCATATGGACTAATCTCATTTTTACCTAGTATACCGCTAAAGTGTGCAGTTTTATTATTTGAGTCAGAATATCGATAAATTTTCCCGTCTTTATTTAACCCATACCATTTTGTTGGGTTTGTTGGTTTATCTGGTATTGCTTTTTTATATACTTCTTCTGCATCAGAAGGTAATGGTGTTTTTCTTGGATTGAAAGTTGGTCCTGGAACATGAGCTGGATTTATATCATATTTAGGTTTAATCCCCTCGTATCGATTCTTACTTAAAACTGGTTTAAACAGGTCTTCCAGACAAGAAGACCCAGGAAACGGTAGAAATGAAGGTATCTCAAAAAGAGGATTATTATTTGTAAGTGGCTGCCGATTAAAAGGATTATTATGTCGAGGGGTCTGAACAGGAGGATTATTACCTGGAAGTGGCGGCGGAACAAAAGGATTATAAGGTTGATTTAAAAAAGGCAAAGGATTATTCTCTGCAATTTTTTGCACAACAGGACCCC
>CASBQB010000316.1 GCA_949127655.1 Chroococcales cyanobacterium PMM_0086
AACCCCATTTTTGAAATTGAGCAGACCTACGGTCAAAGTATCTGGATGGATAACCTCAGCCGCGATCTGATCGTCACAGGAGGGCTAAAAGCAATGATTGAAAATAGAGGTATTCAAGGCATTACCTCTAACCCAGCAATCTTTGAAAAGGCTATCGCTGGAAATAAAATCTATGATACAGACATCGAAGCGGGTATTAAAGCTGGTCTTTCAGTACTGGAAATTTATGAATCTTTGGTCTTTGAAGATATTCGCAATGCCTGTGAAATCTTTTTGCCCATCTACCAAGCATCTAACGGACTAAATGGTTATGTAAGTCTAGAAGTTCCCCCAACTATTGCTAAGGATACCGCTAGCACTATTTCAGAAGCTAAACGCTATCATAGCACCCTGGCTAAAAAGAATCTGATGATTAAGATTCCTGGCACCACTGAAGGACTACCTGCTGTTACCGAAGCTATCAGTAGTGGGATCAGTGTTAATGTGACCTTACTTTTCTCAGTCGATAGTTATGTAGAGACTGCTTGGGCCTATATTCGTGGACTAGAAGCACTTGAAGCTAAAGGAGAAGAGATCAGTAATATTGCTTCAGTAGCTAGCTTCTTCCTCAGTCGCATTGATAGCAATATTGATGCCCGTTTAGATGCTCTCCTCAAAGGGGAAGTAGATGAAAGTACCGCCACCAAAATAATCGGACTCAAGGGTAAAATAGCCATTGCTAACGCCAAAGTAGCCTATCAGAAGTATAAAGAGATCTTCAGTAGCGAACGCTGGCAAGCCTTAGCAGCTAAAGGTGCTAAAGTACAACGTTTGCTTTGGGCTAGTACAGGCACTAAAAACCCTAACTATAGCGATGTTATGTATGTCGATGAGTTAATAGGAGCAGATACTGTCAATACTTTACCCCCCCAAACTATCGAAGCTTGCGCCGATCACTGCCATCCAGGCAATCGTATTGAAAGCGATCTAGAACAAGCTTATCAGTTAATTGAAACACTTAAAGATCCCGCCATCAACATTAATCTAGATGATGTTATGGCTGAACTTTTAGAAAATGGCCTTGAACTTTTTGTCAAACCCTTTGAGTCTCTGCTTACTTCCCTAGAGAACAAAGTTAAACAACTTACTACAGTATAGAGGAGCAAACTATGGTGACATTGCTGGAAAATCCCCTACGGGTGGGATTACGCCAAGAAAGAACCCCTGAACCACAGATTCTCGTTATTTTTGGTGCTTCAGGTGACCTGACTATTCGTAAGTTAGTACCTGCACTCTACCAAATGAAAAAAGAGCGCCGTCTACCTCCAGAAATGACTATTGTGGGAGTAGCGCGCCGTCCTTGGAGTGATGACTATTTCCGCGAACAGATGCGCTCAGGGATAGAGGAGTTCTCCGATGGTATTGATAATGAGGAACTTTGGCAAGACTTCGCCGCAGGACTCTTCTACTGTTCTGCAGATATGGATAAGCAAGAAGACTATCAAAAACTCAAGAACCGTCTAGAAGAGATAGACACACTGCGACAAACCAGAGGAAATAGAGTCTTTTATTTAGCAGTTTCACCCAACTTCTTCACCCCAGCACTGAAAAATCTCGGTGCTGCAGAGATGCTCAAAGACCCTATTAAAACTCGTATTGTCATAGAAAAGCCTTTCGGCAGAGACTTAAGCACCGCTCAATCTTTAAATAGAGTAGTACAGAGAGTCTGTAAAGAAGAACAGGTTTACCGCATAGATCACTATTTAGGTAAAGAAACTGTACAAAACCTGCTCGTCTTTCGGTTTGCGAATGCCATCTTTGAACCTCTCTGGAACAGACAATTTGTCGATCATGTTCAAATAACAGTAGCTGAAACGGTAGGGGTAGAAGAAAGAGCGGGTTACTATGAAACATCTGGAGCCTTAAGAGATATGGTACAAAATCACCTCTTACAACTCCTCTGTTTAACAGCTATGGAACCGCCCAATGTCATGAATGCTGACAGTCTGAGAACAGAAAAGGTGAAAGTCCTGCAAGCAACGCGACTAGCAGATCTAGATAACCTAGAAAACAGCGCGATCAGAGCACAATATCGGGCTGGTTGGATGCGAGGGAAACCAGTAGCGGGTTATAGGGAAGAACCAGGAGTTAACCCCGGTTCAACCACACCTACTTATGTATCACTGAAATTGTTAATTGAGAACTGGCGCTGGCAAGGTGTACCCTTTTACATAAGAACAGGTAAGCGTTTACCCAAAAGAGTCACAGAGATTGCTATTCAGTTTAGAGCAGTCCCTTTATTAATCTTTCAGTCAGTCGCCCATCAGAATAATGTCAATGTACTGAGTATGAGAATTCAACCCAATGAAGGGATCTCTCTACGCTTTGAAGCCAAAATGCCAGGAGCAGATCTAAGATCAAGGACAGTAGAAATGGACTTCAGCTATGGCTCAACTTTTGGAGTCACCTCATCTGATGCTTATCATCGTCTTCTTCTAGACTGTATGTTAGGAGATCAAACACTCTTTACTAGAGCCGATGAAGTAGAAGAAGCTTGGCGCGTAGTGACCCCCATTATCGGGGCTTGGGATGCACCTAGTTCACAAGATTTAGTAGCACAATATGAAGCAGGAACCTGGGGACCTTCTCAGGCTGAGTGGTTGATTAATCAAGATGACCGTCGTTGGCGTAGATTGTAAACAAGGATTAAATATATGACTTCTGCTCCTTTAGTTTC
>CASBQB010000317.1 GCA_949127655.1 Chroococcales cyanobacterium PMM_0086
GTAGCCATCTATATAGAGGCGAATTTCCTCATTACGATGTCCACGATGCCATAATTCTACTAAGTCATCTGTGAGCTTTTGATAGTAACGAATTGTCTGAGGGTCTTGCAGCATGGTTAGATAATCAATAACGTTATGATCAAGGCTTTACTCTATCATAACGTTATTAATAAATCTCTTGAAAGAGATTAACTCTGCTTATGCGGATGGCGAGAGTTGAACTCGCATAGCCTAAGCCACACGCACCTCAAGCGTGCGTGTCTACCATTCCACCACATCCGCGTTTGATACCTTAGCTAGTCTAACATAGACTCATTATCTTTGTCTAGGTTCTAAAATAGAAAGATCTAGCGCATTGTGACAAACTCTTCAGCTGCACTAGGATGTATACCAACTGTAGCGTCAAAATCTGCTTTTAATGCGCCCATCTTAATAGCTATCGCTACACCTTGAATGATTTCAGCAGCGTGTTCACCTACCATATGCGCACCTAAAACCTTGGTTGTGCTTTGCTGGACAACTAGCTTCATCATGGTTTTATCTTCTCCACCACTGACTGTATGATAGAGTGGGCGGAATTTGGCTCGATAGATTTTCACATCATCTCCATATTCTTCTCTTGCTTGAGCTTCTGTTAAACCGACTGTCGCTGCTTCTGGTTGCGTAAAAACGGCTGAGGGTACGTTTTGATGACTCATTAGACGGGGTTTACCGCCAAAGACAGTATCTGCTAAAGCGCGTCCCTCTCCAATAGCGACCGGGGTAAGATTAATGCGGTTTGTACAGTCTCCTACTGCGTAGATATGGGGTTGTGTGGTCTGACTTTCTGCATTAACAGCAATTGCCCCATTTTTGATCTCTACTCCTGCTAATTCTAAACCTAGGTTAGCGATATTGGGAATACGTCCTGTCGCTGCTAAACCTATTGCATCAGCTACAATAATTTCTGATGTCTCTCCTTTGGCCATAGTTAACTTTAAGCCGTCATCTGTCTTCTCAATTAGAGTGGGACAGGTTGAGGTAAACATTCTGATTCCACTTCGTCCCATTCCTTCCTGTATTTCCGTGCGGATATCTTCATCAAAACCGCGTAAAATCTTTTCTTGGCGAATAATTTGCGTTACTTCTGTTCCTAGTCCGTTAAAAATACAGGCAAACTCTACTCCAATATAACCGCCACCTAAAATAACTATCCGTTTAGGCTGTTCTGGAAGGGTAAATAAATCATCAGAGACCACAGTATGTTCTATTCCTGGAATATCTGGTCTAACCGGATGGCCTCCCACTGCTATTAAAATACGTTCAGCCTTGATCTGACTGCTGCCTACTTCTACTGTATGCTCATCTAAAAAACGAGCTTTTTCTCTAAATAGTGTTACTTTAGAATTGTCAATCATCTTTAGATAAATCCCATTGAGACGGGTAACTTCTTGATTGACTACAGTTACTAAATGTGACCAATTTAAGCTACTATTAACAGGACTCCAACCATAGCCTTCTGACTCTTTGAAAATGCTGGGGAAGCTAGCAGCATAGACCATCAGTTTTTTAGGGATACAACCGACATTGACACAGGTTCCTCCTAATCTTCCCATCTCTGCTAAACCTACTTTTGCGCCATATTCAGCAGCCCTTCTAGCTGTAGATATTCCCCCTGAACCTCCACCAATAACAAATAAGTCAAAGTCATAGTTCATCTTATTTTAACTCCTATTTTTTTTCTATGTTCAAGATGTATTTTAAAGTAGCTAAAAACACCTGGAGATTATTTCTGCTTATTTCAGTACTTTCAGTTATTTTAGCCATTCCTAAATTTACTTGGGCGCAGCAGACTTCTAATTCTCTCATCTGTTCAGGTGATTTATCAACATCTCTATTATCTATTATAAAAGGTTCTCAATTAACTCGCGCTCGTTTGGGAATTTCTTTGCAAACTCTCAAAGATGGTCATTCTCTTTTAGATTTAGATTCTAGTTCTTATTTCATCCCTGCTTCTAATGCTAAATTACTAACTACTGCTGCAGCTTTGCAAAGTTTAGATTCTGATTTCACCTTTTCTACTTCATTTCTTTCCAATGGGTCTAATCTAATCGTTTTAGGGACGGGTGATCCTAGTCTGATTTCTGATCAGTTAAATGATATCGCACAAGAATTAAAAGAGAAAGGTCTACAGAAAGAAGTTGAACATTTACAAGTTTTAACTGACCATGACAACTCTCTTAATAGTTTTTGGGAATGGGGTGATTTAGTTCTAGATTATGGTGCTTTCCCAGCTTCTGTTAATCTCAATCAAAATAGCTTTTCTCTTACTCTTACCCCTACTCAGATTGGTAAAGTAGTAAAACTAGATGTTTCTGATTTAACTGCAGCTAAACTGTGGCAAATTAACAATTTAATCCAAACAGGTAATCAAGATAGTGCCATTAATGTTGTGCCCAGGTTGGGTAATAATAACTTAGACTTAATTGGTAGTATAGGTATTAATTCTCAACCTGTTTCTTTGAATTTATCTATCCCTGATCCTGAGCAATATTTTTTAGATTCATTTAGTAAGGCTTTAGAAAAAATAGGCATTAAGGTAAAAAACAAAGAAAAAACGACTAGTTTAGATGGAGATTATTCAAAGCTTGTTGAAATTAAATCAAAACCCTTATCTGAACTGATAAAAATAGTTAATCAAGATAGTAATAATCTCTATGCAGAATCCCTTTTAAAGGTTATAAATGCTTATTTTAAAGAATCAAACAATACTGAAGTGATTAAGAAAGCTTTAACTAAAATAGGCGTAGATCCAGGCAGTTTTAAGCTTGTAGATGGTTCTGGAATCTCCCGTCAAAACTTAGTTAGTCCTGAAGCTCTAGTGCAAACTTTAAGGGCAATGAATAAAAGTGAGTATGCTAAAATATATAGAGATTCACTAGCTGTAGCTGGAGAAAGTGGAACCTTAATAAATAGATTTAAAAACACGCCTGTGCAAGGAAATTTACAAGCTAAAACAGGCACAATGACAGGAGTTTCTAGTCTTTCTGGCTATCTATATCCCACTCATTATCAACCGCTAGTCTTGAGTATTATTATTAATAATAGTCTTTTACCATCAGCTTATTTACGTCAAGTAATTGATGAGATAGTTCTACTTTTTAACCAATTGAAACCATGTTAAATGCTCGTCAAGTTGCCTTAAGAATATTAAAAGATATCGCCTTAAAAGAAAGTTATACAGATATTGCCCTAAACCGTGGACTACAAAAGGTCAAACTCAGTCCACAAGATCGCGCATTAGTAACAGAACTGGTCTATGGTACTGTACGTAGACAGCGCACTTTAGATGCTTTAATAGATCAATTGGGAAAAAAGAAAGCTCATCAACAACCACTCGATATTAGACTGATTTTACATTTAGGATTTTATCAGTTACGCTATCTGGATGGAATACCAGTTTCTGCAGCAGTTAATACTAGTGTAGATTTAGCTAAACAAGAAAAATATAGTCAGCTTGCGGGGGCAGTTAATGGGATACTCAGGCAATATGTTAGACTAAGCGAAGGAGGAATAGATCCTTTAATACTTCCTAGAGAAACGGTAGCAAGTCTAGGTATTATATATAGCTTTCCCGACTGGATTATCGAGTTATTTTTAAAGCAATATGGAGTAGAAGAAACCGAAAAACTCTGCAGTTGGTTTAATCAAACTCCTACTTTGGATATTCGGATCAATACCTTAAAAACCTCCTTAGAAGAAGTCAAAAAAGCTTTAGAAGAAGCGGGGATAAAAACACATACTTTACCTGGAATACCGCAAGGATTACGCTTAGTTGGTTCACATGGTGCGCTAAGTCAATGGCCAGGCTATAATGAGGGTTGGTGGACAGTGCAAGATGCAAGCGCGCAATCAGTAACTCATCTTTTAGCACCTAGACCACAGGAAACAATTATAGATGCTTGTGCGGCACCTGGCGGCAAAACAACCCATATAGCCGAATTAATGGGAGATCAAGGTAAAATTTGGGCAATAGACCCTATAGCTTCGCGTCTTAGTCGTCTGCAAGAAAATAGCAAAAGACTGGGACTTACTTCTATTGAGGTCAAAGAAGGAGATAGTCGTTATTTAAGTGAATTTAACCAGACTGCAGATCGCCTCTTATTAGATGTTCCCTGTTCAGGGTTAGGTACCTTGCATCGTAACCCAGATCTGCGCTGGAAACAAACACCACAAAAGATGCAAGACTTAATTCAACTACAAAAAGAGATTTTAGAATTTACCCAGCATTGGGTTAAACCTAAAGGAATTCTTGTATATTCTACTTGTACGCTCAATCAAGGTGAAAATGAAGAGATAATTGAAAACTTCCTCAGAAATCATCCAGAATGGAAGCTAGACCCTGCTTCTAATCAACTAAATCAGATCGTTCCACATCGAGATCAAAGAGATGGTTTTTTTATGGTCAAACTCTACAAAGAGTAATTTAAATGTTTATTAGATTTTAGTAGCCCATTTCTGAACAAGCTTTACAAAAATTTTAAAAATTTCCAGCTAATCTGTAATCAAATTACCAAAATCTCTAAAAAAATCTGGTAATGTGACCATAATACATTTTAGTGAGAAACTTCTTAAAAGAATCTTAAATGTTGATAACTTGAGAAAAAAAATGTCACAATCAGCGCAATAGAACAATATTCAGTAGAAGAGACTTCCTATGAAAACCTCACTTTTCTCAGAAAGTAAACCTTTAGACTTAGAAAATCGCACTTTGGACTTAACTATGGAAAATTCTCAAGACAATACATTGTCCTACGAATTATCAGCTTTATACTCTAACGAAGGGGAACCTTCAAACCTCAGTGGTTACAGTAAAAACCTTTCTGACGATACAGTAGGGGCGTTTTTTAAAGAAATGTCCCGCTATCCTTTACTTAAACCAGAAGAAGAGATAGAATTGGCACATCATGTCAAATTTTTAACACAAGCAGAAGAAACCAGACAAAAGTTAGAATTGGAAGAGCCAGGTCCAGTTAGTAAGATCAAATGGGCGCAAGCGATGGGAGTTAACACAGAGCGTCAATTTGAACATAAATTATATAAAGGACGTAGTGCAAAACGGACAATGATCCGCTCTAATTTACGCTTAGTAGTATCAATTGCTAAACGTTATCTCAATAGAGGAGTACCTTTTCTAGATTTAATCCAAGAAGGTGCAATAGGCTTAAATAGAGCAGCCGAAAAATTTGATCCTAACCGAGGATATAAATTCTCGACCTATGCTTATTGGTGGATACGTCAAGCTATCACAAGAACAATAGCCAATGATGCTAGAGTTATCCGCTTGCCAATACATATTGTTGAAAAACTGAATAAGCTCAAAAAAGCGCAGCGTCTCCTAAGACAAACACTAAATCGTTATCCTACAGAAGAAGAGTTGGCTATTGAATTAAATGTTTCCAAAAATCAACTAAATCAACTTTTGCAATTAAGACGGCAGTCTCTATCATTAAATCATCGGGTCGGTAAAGGAGAAGAGACAGAGTTACTAGATTTACTAGAAGA
Organism: Chroococcales cyanobacterium PMM_0086; assembly: GCA_949127655.1. GTDB lineage: Bacteria > Cyanobacteriota > Cyanobacteriia > Cyanobacteriales > Microcystaceae > CAISPN01. Next base: position 5,545 of record CASBQB010000317.1, read on the forward strand.
CAACAGTTTACAACTTCCTGAAGAGAAGATCAGTGAGTCGATGTTACGTCAAGAAATCTTTGAAGTTCTCAGTGATGTTCTCACCCCAAAAGAAAGAGATGTCATTGCCTTGCGTTACGGACTAATAAGCAGTCAAGTCTATACCCTAGAAGAAGTAGCAGTTCTGTTCAATCTATCTAGAGACAGAGTACGTCAAATTCAAAGTAAGGCCATGCGTAAACTACGTCGTCCACAGGTTGCACGTCGGTTAAAAGGTTGGTTAACCTAGCCCTTATGCGAATTAAACCAGAACCAGGACAAGAATCAGTTTGGGACTATCCTCGTCCTCCCAGAGTGGAACTTTGCCAAAAACAGGTAAAGATCATTTTTAAGGGAGTGGTCTTAGCAGATAGTTATAAAAGCCAAAGAGTTCTAGAAACTAGTCATCCTCCTGTCTACTACATACCCCCTGAAGATATCGAGATGAATTATCTGCAAGTAATTGAGCAACAATCATACTGTGAGTGGAAGGGGATGGCTTTTTATTGTAATGTGATAGTCAAAGAGCGCCAAATAGAGAAAGCAGCTTGGTTCTATCCTCAACCAACCCCCGCTTTTGAGGTAATCAAAGACTATCTAGCTTTTTATCCAGGACTCATGGATGAATGTTATGTAGCAGATGAAAGAGTTAAACCACAACCAGGGGGTTTTTATGGCGGTTGGATAACTTCGGAAATAGTAGGGCCATTCAAAGGAGAACCGGGGACTTGGGGATGGTAATGTCACTCAAAGGTACGGAAAACTACACTAGCAAAGAGTGAGTAACACCCGGCACTATAGATATAGCTGTTAATAAAAATGCAGCTAAAAAAATTAGCAACTATAGTAAACAAGGAGTCAAAGTATTAATATGGGAAAAGTTGTAGGAATAGACTTAGGAACCACTAATTCCTGTGTAGCGGTGATGGAAGGTGGAAAACCTACTGTTATCGCTAACGCAGAAGGCTTTAGAACCACACCATCGGTTGTCGCCTATGCTAAAAATGGCGATCGTCTAGTGGGACAAATTGCCAAACGTCA
>CASBQB010000318.1 GCA_949127655.1 Chroococcales cyanobacterium PMM_0086
AAGGTGGCTAAATCTACGATAGCGTCTACTTGCAGTTTTTCGGCAAAGACTAGGGCATCAGCTAGGGTCAGTCGCCCTTCTGCGTCAGTGTTGTTGATTTCGATTGTTTTGCCATTGGATGCGGTTAGGATATCTCCAGGGTGCATAGCGTGCCCACTGATCATGTTTTCGGTGACTGCACAGATAAAGTGAACTTCTACGGCTGGTTTCAATTGGGCTATTACTTTGGCTGCACCTAGGGTTGCGCCGCCTCCTCCCATGTCCATTTTCATGGTTTCTATCCCGCTGCCTACTCCTTTGATGTTTAGTCCTCCTGAGTCAAAGGTGATACTTTTACCGATTATCGCTACTTTCTTTTTCGGGGTTGTCTCTGGACTATAAGTTAGATGGATGAATTTGGGGGGAAGGTCTGAGGCTTTTGCTACTCCTAGAAACGCTCCCATTCCTAGTTTTTCACAGTCTTCTTGTTCTAGGATTGTCAGTTTCAGCCCGTAGTCTTTGGCTATTTGTTCGGCTGTTTGGGCCATGGTGATTGGGTTGACTATGTTTGCTGGGGCTGCTACTAGCTCTCTGGCGAGTATTACTCCTTCTGTGATGATCCTACCTTGAATAATGGCTTGTTCTGCTTCTGCTATTCCTATGAGTTCTATTGTTTCTAGATGGGCTTCTTTATTTTCCTTGTCGGATGATTTAAAGCGGTTATCTTGATGTAGTGCGAGTATTACTCCTTCTGTTATTGCTTGAGCCGTTTTGTTTGGGTCTTCAACTATCGGTAGACTTATTGCTAGGCTTTTACTCTTCTTGGCTTCTCTGGCTATTGTGGCTGCCGCATTTCTAATTGTTTCTAACTTGACTTCTTTACCCAGTCCTACTATTACTATTTGCCTGGGTCCTTGATTTCCGGCTACTCTTAGGCTTAGGCTTTTCCCTACCTTCCCTTCAAATTCGTTTTCTGTAATGATCTCTTGAAGGAGTCCGCCTAGTCTTTGATTGAGTTTTTCTGGTATTGTTTGTCCTTCTAAGAAGCCTATGGCTAGTGTGTCTCCTGTCCAGTCTTGCTCTAGCTTTGCTGTTCCTTTAATCTGCATCTTCTTTAGGATTTTTTTTTATTCTATCATTAACTGTTCTGTTTCTTTAAGAAATATTACAGATTGTTTAATTTTTGAAAAAAAGAGTACAACTATCGCTTATGCTCGCGTTTCAAGTCGTGGAGAAAAAGCAGTTTATGTAACATTTGATTAATAAAGATTGCACAGGGTTGCCTGATCTGGGTTGATCTAAGATAGGTCTGTTTGTGTAATCAGAAAAAAATTTAGGAGAAGTAATCTAATGTTTAAGTTGTTTAGTGGGAAGAAAGAGAGTAAAAAAGAAGGTTATTTTTTAGAATTAAAGGAAGATGAAGGGACGGCACCTGTAATACAGGAAGTATCTGCGCCCGTGCCGGAAAAGCCCAAAGCAAGCAAGCAAAAAGGCAAGAAAACAAAAGGGAAAGAAACTGCGGAAGTAGAAAAGGTTACTGCTGTAGCAGAGGAGCCAAAATATGAAACCGTCTCCATTGCAGAAGCTGTCTCTCGTGTTAAAGCTGCCCCAGTAGAAGAACCACAAAAAGTTAACTTTGCTACTGAGTATATGTTGACACAGACCTTCTCACGTCGTGTACCTGGAGGCAGTTTAAAGAACTTTAAAGAGATGGCGCGTCAGATTAAGAAATAGAGTACCTTAAGGGAATAGTGATTCATAACCACTATTCGCTGCCTTGAGGAGTCTAAATGTTTGGGGTAAATCTCCACAAAGAATCAATAATTTATTGAGCAGCTAAGGCTATGATATAACATTAATGTTTACTTTAGGACAGTTTTGCAATGACAGATACCAAGCGTGCTCTAATAACGGGTATCACAGGACAAGATGGCTCGTATTTAAGTGAGTTACTTCTAGAGAAAGGCTATGAGGTACATGGAATTATTCGGAGAACCTCTACATTTAACACTGACCGAATTGACCATATCTATCAAGATCCACACCAAAGTGGAGCTAGGTTGTTTTTACACTATGGAGATTTGACAGACGGAACAACCCTCAGAAGACTTATAGAACATGTAAAGCCCTCAGAAATTTACAATTTAGGGGCGCAGTCTCACGTGAGGGTTAGTTTTGACTCGCCAGAATATACAGTAGATACAGTTGGGATGGGAACATTACGTCTGCTAGAAGCGATTCGTGACTATCAGCAAAGAACAGGTGATCAAGTTCGTTTCTATCAAGCTGGTTCTTCTGAAATGTTTGGTAAAGTACAATATGTACCTCAAAAAGAAGATACTCCTTTTTATCCTCGGAGTCCTTACGCTTGTGCAAAGGTCTATGCTCATTGGCAGACAGTGAACTATAGAGAGTCCTATGATCTCTTTGCTTGTAATGGTATTTTGTTTAACCATGAATCTCCTCGTCGCGGTGAAACTTTTGTAACTCGTAAAATTACCCGCGCTCTTGCACATATCCTCAAAGGTACCCAAAATAAAATCTATCTCGGTAATTTAGATTCCAAGAGAGACTGGGGCTATGCGAAAGACTATGTTAAGGCAATGTGGCTGATGTTACAACAAGATCAACCTGATGATTATGTTGTAGCGACAGGAGAAACCTATTCGGTTAAAGAATTTTTAGAAATGGCTTTTAGCTTTGTTAATCTGAATTGGCAGGATTACGTTATTTTCGATGAGCGTTATTTGCGTCCTGCTGAAGTTGATTTACTAATTGGCGATCCGAGCAAAATTAAAAAACAACTGGGTTGGGAACCTTCTGTAACTTTTAAAGAGTTAGTTCAATTAATGGTTAAAGCAGATTTAGAAGCGATAGGACTTACTTCTCCCAATCGAAAAACAGGGGAGAACAACTCCCACGATAATGCCTTTATTCGCCAGAAAATCACCCTGAACACCATAGACTAATTGTAAAAATAAAGAAGGGGGGTTCTCCTTCTTCTGTAGTTCTAGAATTGAGGAAAAATGAAGATGCTAGAGTTAGCCAATAAAAGAATTCTGGTTACAGGTGGGGCAGGGTTTCTCGGAAAGCAAGTTGTTAATCAACTCTTAGCAGCTGGGGCCAACCCCGACAAAATTACAATTCCACGTTCTAGTGATTGTGATTTAAGAGTTTTAGAAAGTTGTTATCAAGCAGTTAATAACCAAGATATTGTAGTTCATTTAGCAGCCCATGTGGGTGGGATTGGACTCAATAGAGAGAAACCTGCAGAGCTATTCTATGACAATTTAATGATGGGAACACAGTTAATTCATGCAGCCTATCAAACAGGGGTAGAAAAGTTTGTCTGTGTAGGAACAATCTGCGCCTATCCTAAATTTACACCTGTTCCCTTTCGTGAGGATGATCTTTGGAATGGCTATCCTGAAGAAACAAATGCCCCTTATGGTATTGCCAAAAAGGCTCTCTTAGTTCAGCTTCAGTCATATCGTCAACAGTATGGTTTTCAGGGAATCTATCTACTACCAGTTAATCTTTACGGTCCTGAAGATAATTTTGATCCGCGTAGTTCTCATGTAATTCCAGCACTCATTCGCAAGGTATATCAGGCTCAACAACAGGGACAAAAAACACTCGCTGTTTGGGGAGATGGTTCCCCGACCAGAGAATTTCTTTATTCGACTGACGCTGCACGTGGTATTGTCATGGCCACTCAGTCTTATGATTCGCCTGAACCAGTTAATTTGGGAACCAATACAGAAGTATCTATTAAAGATTTAGTTGTGCTGATTAGTCAGGTGATGGAGTTTCAAGGAGAAATCATCTGGGAAGTAGAACAACCTAACGGGCAGCCTCGACGTTGTTTGGATACTCAACGCGCCCAGGCAGCTTTTGGTTTTGTGGCTCAGACCGGACTCCTTGAGGGACTCCAACGTACAGTTGGATGGTATCGGGAACACGCTGTTTAAGGCAATCTATCTAAAGGGGTGTTGTAAAACACTCCTTTGGTTTTTTTCGACTACCTGACAAATTGCGGCATCACTTCAGCCGCTGTATAGACACCGTAGAGTTGCCGTTGATGTAAGGAAAAGCCAGTTTTTAAATAGCCAAAAGCCGGCCCACAAACATTAGCTGCCATACTAGTCTCGTCACCTAGGGTAAAGGTATGTGTGGAGATTTTTCCTTCAAAGGTTCTGCCTGTGACTTTTACATTAGTACTGATAGGTTTTTGAGCATTGCGGGTATCTACAACCCCACCTACTTTAACTTGAGTACGGGAACAGACCCCCGCTCTTTCTAACATGATGTCATCGGCGTGTTCCATATTTTCCAGACTAAGAAGGCCTTGTCTACTTTCTAAAAGGGCTTCTACTTGGGCATCAGTCATCGCCTGAGCCTCTTCTACACTATAGCCGGGTAGATGTCCAATATCCTCTCTAATCGTGGCTCTATAGGCTTCCCAGTTAGCAATTCCTACCCCAAAAGTTATAGCGACCTGATGTACTTCACTATAGCTTTGAGCGGCAATATTGGCCACAGCTGTCAATAGTCCAGGAGTAGCCCCACAACCTGTTAAATAAGTAATACCTGCACCCTGTAGTTGTTCTTGTTTTTGTAGCATCATTTCTAGTGCAGAAGTTCTTTTAAGAGCATCTACTAGAACTCCTTGCCAGCCTAATTCTCTAAAAAGCTCAACTACCTCTGACATAAAGGTATTAGGGAGGTTAGGTAAAGCGAGAAAGTAACCATCTACATCGGCTCGCTCGATTAAATCTTTAATACTATTTTGTGATAGTTCCCCCAAGTGACCGACTGAACCTTTTTGCTGGTATGTTCTGATCGCTAGGTCTGGATCTATGCCTTCTGGCTGATACAAATATCCGGCAGCATCAGCCGCAGCCACTTGGATCATCTCTTTTTTGACAGCTAACACCCTAGCTGCTGCTTGTCCTAATCCGCCAAACCCTAATACTCCCACACGAAGGGGTTTTATACTATTTATTTTATTCATTCTTCCGGCTTAATCTCGATTCTGCAACACCCATAATTATATAGGGAACAGTCCATAGTCTATCACTCGTCCGTATTATGCTACAGAGCAGGGGCTTTTCAGTCCCTGTAAAGGTGTTGATGTTGCCAGATTTTCAAAGACTTGCTAATCATCTTACACCATTTTTACACCATTTTTAAAACTCCTTCTACTATACTAATGCGATAGCTGAAAAGGACACACCAATCCCTTATTCAATGATTTTAAATGTTCATTAAATTTATTTTTGAGTAGTGCGGTAAGTCTGATGAGGGTCATTTGGTTTTTCAGGATTTGTATACCCAAGTAACCCCTTAGCAATTAAAGGTTTTGGGTGATTTTCTAGTAAATATTTTCGGTTTCGTTTTAATAAAGATTCTAATTCACGCACTCGGGAGTAAGGTTTTTGTTGACACAACTCACGCCTTAAAGCTTTAAGCCATTGAAGACTCAATGAGTTCTAGAGATTCTTTGCCCCCTTGAACTAAAGTAGTAGAGATTCGTTGATCGAATGTGGCTAATTTTCCACCCTTACCTATAGCCAATCCCAATAAACAGTAGATGGAAAAGTTTTTGCTCTTGGGGTGAATGCTAAATGGCAAAGGAGTATAAATTTCTAAATCAACCAATATATTAGTACTTTCTTGTGATTAACTGATAATAAAATCTTATT
>CASBQB010000319.1 GCA_949127655.1 Chroococcales cyanobacterium PMM_0086
TCTTCTCGTTTTTGTCTATCCTCATTTTTAACCTGTCCAGTATGTTCTGCTCCTTGCATTGAACTAATCTTTAGAGCATTAGAACTATAAAAGTTTTGAAAGAACTGATTAACTGTAGTAGTGGACTTTTCAGTACCTTCTAAATAACGAGATGTAAGAGGGTCTACAGGAACTTCATCTAACTTAGCACTTCGCCAGATTAGAGCATTGACCATTAATTGTATATCTACATTATTTTGGAGTAAGTAACCTGATTTAACAAGTACTTTAATTAAACAATGAATTAATTCTGCGGTTTCTGTTTCCGATAGCTTTAATCTATCCCAAAGTTTTTCAGAACGTAAAAAACGACCAATTTTCCCTTGAACAGTTAGTTTAATTCTGTCTTTTCGTTGATTGTCTCCTTTTTCTGTAGTTGCCCATTTAGCTTCATAGATCTGTTCATTGTCATCAAATTTCCAAGGGTCTTTAATTGATTGCTCTACATCACGTTTTAACTCATCTATCTTGTTGGGTTGCAGTAGGAGAGCATCAATAGCTAACTCTTTACGTAAATAATCTAACAGTACCTTAGCTGCTTGATATCTTTGTTCTGTAGTAGCTTCTAGAAGTACTGGATGAGGGTATTTTTTCCACAGTTCAAGATCATAACAAGCTTCTTTTAGTTCTAAATATTCGATGACTAATAACCCAGACTGTTCTAAATTAGGTTGGACAATGCGCCATCCTCTGCGTAAGTCTTCATAAAGACGATATTCAATGAGGCTACGAAAATTTTTTTCATTCTTGCTCTTGCCTATACCATATTCAGCAGGTGATTTAGCATAATCTTCTTGAGATAAGTTCATATATTCGACTACTCGACTAGCCAGATCTCGATGAGTTAAAGATTGATTTTCTTGTAGTGCTCCATTAAGTGCTGCACGCAAAAAACTAGTCTGTACAAAGTCGTTAAAGTGTCCTGCTTGTAGGGAAGCATCTTGACGGTTATCGGTAAAACTGAGAATTTTAGCTGCTTTTTCACTAATGGCCGGACTAGACTTGAGACGACTGACAGTAGATAGACAAAGTAGAGTTGTAGCGGTACTTCTTCCCTCTGTACTCAACCTGGAAAGTTTGACAAACTCATTCTTACGTTTATCGTGGATAACACCACAGTTAAGACAGGTGATAAAAGGTTTTGGTACAAACCAACAACTAGTTCCTTGTAAAACCGACTCTGTTAACTGTCCATTGGGTAAAACTTGTAGTCGTTTGGGTATAAAAGTTGCATACTCTTTTTTAGGCTTTCTTATCCCTTTTTTACTTTCATTAAACCAAGTATCAGGAAGTCTATCTAGATCATTAGTATCCCAAAGACCTGATTTATCTAAGGTGAGATAACCCTCTTCTGTATCTTCATCAACACTGTCTAAACTTATTGCCAGTCTAGGCGTTACAGTATTTTGACTAGCATCATATTTAACTACATAATAATCTTGTCCGCATTCTCGGCAAAAGACTAGAGGATATAATAAACGGTCTTCTGTGGTGCTATATTGTCCTTCTAGACTCAGAAAACGCTTATCTTGCTTTTCAATAGTTGCATAGACGCTACCACCTTGAGAAATGAATTGATGTAGTCTAAAAGCTAATCCTTTTGTTTGACTCCCCCATAAAAACATCTCTTTGAGGGTATCTAGACAGGTTTGGTATTCAATTTGGGTAAGTTCTGCCAGATTTTTGGCACCAGCTTCTAGAGAAATTGGAGTACGACGGACTAAAAATGTAGTATTTTCCCCTTGCTCCTCTTTTAGTCCGAAGTTCATTTCTATCCAAGCAGCTAAAGGATTAGATTGAAATACTTCTTTAGTTTGTCCTGGTGTTATGAGTGCCAAAATACTCTCTTTTAATTCTTCTACAGTGGGTTGAGGTCGTTTAATAGCAGGTTCTAAGGTCTCATCTATAACATTTTCTGGCTTTACTTCTACTCCAAATATTGAACTAGCAACTTTTGCCACCGTTTGACTGCGATGTTCTCTATCACCTTCTGTAGACATAGTGGCAGAAGTCCCTATACAGAGTAAATTTTGCTTAGAACGTGTACGCAATTTACGAACTAAAAGAGCAACATCTGCCCCCTGACGACCTCTATAAGTATGTAATTCATCTAAAACTAAGAATTTTAAGTTAGGAGAACTAACTAATTTTTCTTCATGAGTACGAGTCAGCATTAACTCCAGCATCACATAATTAGTGAGGAGAATATGTGGTGGGTTTTCTTGAATTTCCGTTTTTTTAGTTAGTGTTTCCTGTCCTGTATACTGTTCAACTCTGATATGACTGTTAGGAACTTGACTTAAAAACTTATCAATTTCTTCTTTTTGAGAGTTAATTAAAGCGTTCATCGGATAGACTAAAATGGCTCTAACTCCTTCTATTTCTGGATTTTTCAGTAAATCATCAAAAATAGGTACAACATAAGTCAGACTTTTACCTGATCCTGTTCCAGTAGTTAAAACATAGTGATAATAAGCTAAAGCTGCTCTAAATGCTTGTTCTTGATGATAATGAAAACGGAAGGGTTGATTATTTTTTTTGTTCCAAAAATAAGATTTACAGTCGGGATGTAAAATTCCTTCTGAGATTAATTCAGTAACATCAGAACCTGATTTGTAATACGGATTAATTTGTAATAA
>CASBQB010000320.1 GCA_949127655.1 Chroococcales cyanobacterium PMM_0086
AAAGATTGTTTTGGGGCATAACTAGAAATAGGCCAACCACAACATTGAGTACGTCCCTGATAGTGGATAGGAGTTGCCCCAATTGTCGAGAATATTTGTTCCATAGATTGGGGATTGAGGGGATTATCTGGAATAGACTTCTGTCCTCTTAAGAGGTAGCAACCATAAAAAGCAGCACACTTTAACCCATTTAAAGGGCGAACGACTTTTTCTTGTAGTCTATCTAGTCCATAGTCTTGTAAAAGTGCCCAGAGAAGGTGGATCACCTGACCATTACCTTGATAGGGGGAACAATGTTCCTTTTTTAAAAAACTATTAACCCGTTCTAAATAAGCTGGGTCTTTCTCTTTTGCTTCCTTGAGACGTTCATCTACATGACCTAAAACACCTTGACAAGTGCTACAGTGAGTTAAAAGGGGTAAACCAAGTGACTCTGCTAGGGCAATATTACGAGCATTGACGGTATCTTCTAAGAGTTGAGAATCTTCTTTATAGGTTCCTGAACCACAACAGGCGGCTTTTTTGAGTTCAATCAGTTCTATACCCAGCTTTTGCGTTAAAGCACCAGTTGAGAGATATAGTTCACGGCAGGCACCTTGTGCAACACAGCCAGGATAATAAGCGTAGCGTAACATCTAATAGACCTAAATAACCAATAAGTATAGTGTAAGTTGACTATGTTAAGATGTTATATTGTTACAGAATAAAAAACTATGCTCGAAACTACCCGCCACTACCACATTACGACTTTTGGTTGTCAGATGAATAAAGCTGACTCTGAACGCATGGCAGGTATTTTAGAAAAGATGGGTTTCGAGTGGTCAGAAGATCCCAATCAAGCAGATTTAATCCTCTACAATACCTGTACAATACGTGACAATGCTGAACAAAAAGTCTATTCTTATTTAGGTAGACAGGCTGAAAGAAAACAGCATAATCCACATCTAACGCTGATTTTAGCTGGTTGTGTGGCTCAACAGGAAGGAGAGAAACTGTTGCAAAGAGTTCCAGAACTAGATCTAGTCATGGGACCCCAACACGCTAATCGTTTAGAAAGCTTACTAGAAGAAGTTTTCAATGGTAATCAAGTCTGTGCCACAGAATCTATACATATAGCTGAGGATATCACTAAACCACGTCGCCAGAGCACTATTGTAGCTTGGGTAAATATCATATATGGTTGCAATGAACGCTGCACATATTGTGTTGTTCCCAATGTCAGAGGGGTAGAACAGTCCAGAAGACCTGAAGCGATCAAAGAAGAGGTAGAAGCTTTAGCTAAACAGGGTTATAAAGAAATTACCCTACTAGGACAAAATATAGATGCTTATGGAAGAGATTTACCTGGTAGCACACAAACAGGTAGACATCTATATACATTTACAGATCTTCTATATTACCTACATGATCTACCAGGTGTAGAGAGATTTCGTTTTGCTACTAGTCACCCTCGTTACTTTACAGAACGTTTGATTCAAGCTTGTGCTGAATTACCAAAAGTATGTGAATATTTTCATATTCCCTTTCAATCAGGCGATAATGATCTTCTCAAAGCAATGGGAAGAGGCTATACTCATCAACGCTATCGTCAAATTATCACAAAGATTAGGGAATTAATGCCTCATGCTGCAATTAGTGCCGATGTAATAGTCGGGTTTCCAGGTGAGACAGAAAAACAGTTTGAAAATACTTTAGAATTAGTAGAAGATATCGGATTTGATCAACTCAACAGCGCAGCCTATTCTCCACGTCCAGGGACTCCAGCCGCTTTGTGGCATAATCAAGTTAGCTTTGAGGTTAAAAATGAACGTCTTCAAAGACTTAACAACCTGATTAATTTAAAAGCAGCAGAACGTTCTGCACGTTATTTAGGACGTATCGAAAATATTTTAGTCGAACAAGAGAACCCTAAAAACTCAACTCAAGTTATGGGAAGAACAGAAGGAAATCGTTTGACCTTTTTTGAAGGGAATATCAATGAGTTAAAGGGTAAACTAGTGCCAGTAAGAATAACTGCAACCCGCACTTTTAGTTTAACAGGTGAAATAGCTAATTAATATAGTAATCCTAAGCCATTTGTGAGAAAATAAAGAACAACGATCAGGGCAGATTCTAAGTCCTGATCAAATTTTAAAACACCTCACTTAATCCCCAAACTAGCCTTATGCCTGATAACCAAAGAAGTAGAATAGTCACAGAAGGAGTACAAAGATCGCCAAACCGTGCCATGTTGAGAGCGGTTGGTTTTGGAGATGATGACTTTACTAAGCCTATTGTTGGACTCGCTAACGGTTACAGTACAATTACACCATGTAATATGGGGATTAATGATCTAGCTAAACGGGCTGAAAAAGGATTAAAAGAAGCCGGGTCAATGCCGCAAATGTTCGGTACAATCACCATTAGTGATGGTATCTCCATGGGAACAGAAGGGATGAAATATTCTCTAGTCTCAAGAGAAGTAATTGCTGATTCTATTGAAACTGTTTGTAATGGACAAAGTTTAGATGGGGTCTTAGCTATTGGTGGTTGTGATAAAAATATGCCAGGTGCAATGATGGCCATGGCACGTTTAAATATCCCCGCTATCTTTGTCTATGGAGGAACTATCAAACCTGGTCACTATAAAGGACAAGATCTAACGGTGGTCAGTTCCTTTGAAGCAGTGGGACAGCACAGTGCAGGCAAAATTGATACACAGGAACTATTAGAAATAGAAAGAAGAGCCTGTCCTGGTGCGGGTTCCTGTGGGGGTATGTTCACCGCAAATACAATGTCCTCTGTTTTTGAAGCAATGGGAATGAGTCTACCCTACTCTTCTACTATGGCTGCTGAAGATGCAGAAAAAGCAGAGAGTGCAGAAAAATCAGCACACATTCTAGTAGAAGCAATCCGTAAACAGATTTTACCTAGTCAAATACTGACCCGTAAAGCCTTTGAAAATGGTATCGCAGTCATTATGGCCATAGGAGGGTCAACTAATGCTGTGCTGCATTTACTGGCAATTGCTCGAACAATTGGGGTAGAGTTAAATATAGATGACTTTGAAACTATTCGTCAAAAAATACCCGTTCTCTGTGACCTTAAACCCTCTGGACGCTATGTAGCAACAGATTTACACCAAGCTGGAGGAATTCCTCTAGTGATGAAGATATTACTTAAACAGGGATTATTACATGGCGATGCTTTAACAATTACAGCACAGACAGTAGCAGAAGTTTTAGCTGATGTTCCCGATACCCCCCAGACTAGTCATGATGTGATCCGTCCTTGGGAGAACCCTCTTTATCCGGTAGGACATTTAGCTATTCTTAAGGGGAATTTAGCCACAGAAGGTGCGGTTGCTAAAATAAGCGGGGTTAAAAAACCTCAAATTACCGGACCTGCTAGAGTATTTGATTCTGAGGAAGAGTGTCTCGCTGCTATTTTAGCTAAGAAAATTAGAGCAGGTGATGTCCTAGTTGTGCGTTATGAAGGGCCTAAAGGAGGCCCGGGAATGCGGGAAATGTTGGCTCCTACTTCGGCTATTATTGGAGCAGGTTTAGGTGATTCTGTCGGCTTAATTACTGATGGTCGCTTCTCAGGTGGAACATATGGTCTAGTTGTTGGTCATGTTGCGCCTGAAGCTGCTGTAGGGGGTACCATAGCCCTTATTGAAGAGGGGGATAGTATCACTATTGATGCTCAAAATAAACTATTACAGCTTAATATTGCTGAGGCAGAATTAGTTAAACGTCGCACTCAATGGCAACCGCCTAAACCTCGTTATACTACAGGTATTTTAGGTAAGTATGCTAAGTTGGTTTCTTCTAGTAGTTTAGGTGCAGTCACCGATCTAGATTTGTTCTAAGATAACTGTTTTATAGTTAGTTAAATTTTCAGTTGATGACTATTCTCCTGTTCTTGCATCTGATCTAGAGTAGTAATTTTCATATTGGGCGGTAAATTACTAAGAGTACCAAATAAACTCACAATAATACCAATTAAAATCACAAATCCGCCTATATATTGAGCAAAAGTAGGTATTTCACCCAAGATAAAATAAGCAATAATCACAGCTAATAGCGGATTAACTGAACTAGCTAAAGAGATTTGTGCAGCCGAACATTCTCTGAGTGCTTTTAAGTTAGATAACTGACCAACAACAACGATAACTGCAGCATAGACTAACATCCAACTCCAAAGAAAAGGGGAGAAGGCATCAATAAAATGCTCTGGAGGATAAAAGATTTTAGCTATTAGAAAAAACACTAAAGTGCCTAGTAAATTGCGATAAACAAAGAATATTCCCAAGGGAATAGTGTTTAGACAACCCTTGATAATAACTGAGCCAATAGATAAGATTATTGCTCCAGTTAAAGCTAACATTTCTCCTTGTCCTATTGAAAAGACAACTGCTTTTAGAAGAAGGGTTACGATAACACCAGAAAAAGTAATTAAACTCCCAATAATCACTAAAAAGTGAACTCTTTCTTTCAAAAAAATTATATATAAAGCTAGACTAAGAGAAGGCTCTAAACGGGTCAAGATCACAACACTGGTAACAGTAGTTTTATTTAAGGCTGAAAAGATTAACAAAGGAACTAAAGCACTTGAAAGAATGGCGACTAAACTGAGTATTAGCCATTCTTTTCGAGAAATTCTTGTAAGGACACTTTTACGCCAATCTCCATGAAAAATGGCAATCATGATCAGTAGAGCGCAAATATTACCGACAAACAAGACATTACAGGAGGAAATCGGGTTTCTACCTTCAATGAGATGTTGTCGCCCTAGTTCAGTAATCTTACGAGTAATAGAACTAGAGGCAGCAAAAACAAACATAGCTGTCCAAAGATAAATAAATCCTGGAATTTTTTGGAAGATCACAATAGTTTTCAAGTTATTAAAACGTCTCATTCAAGACACTCTATTTCAAATAAGCGGCAAAATATTTAGAATAAAGACTACGGACTAATTTAAACTATGACAGATTCTGGACTCTTTGATGTATGTGTGATCGGTGCAGGTATAGCAGGAATAGTTTGTGCTAAAGAACTAGAGAATCAAGGCTTAAAAGTCGTCATCCTCGATAAATCTAGAGGGGTTGGGGGAAGAGTTGCCACCAGAAGGCTACATAACACCCAGGTTAATCATGGAGCCCCTTATTTAGAGGTTCAGGGCAAATTTACCCAAGAATTGATTATCGAGCTTTTAGAGCATCAAATCATTCAACCTTGGCCAGGAACTATGTATGAACTAGACTCACTAGGGGAGTTAAAATTATTACCCACTGCTGAACGCTACATAGCAGACGAAGGAATGACGGCAATACCTAAATACATGGCCAAAGGGTTGGATATTCGTTTTAGCTGCCTTGTTACAACGGTTAAGCCAACTCTAAAACAAACGTGGCAGGTTATAAGTACTGACTTAGTGATTGAAGCAAAAGCTCTGATCATCGCTATTCCTGCCCCCCAAATTGTCGGGATCTTAGAAGCTTCCTCAATCCCTGATTTACCTGTAGATTATCTCAATCAGTTACGTGCTATTCAATTTGAGCCAGATCTAACCGTAATGGCAGGCTATAGCAATAGTTTCTCTAATCTAACTTGGCAGACCTTCAAAGTTACTGCCAAGACTGATTTAGCTAGGATTAGTTTACAAAGTTCACTTATAGAAGGATCTCTACAAACAGTTTTAGTTCTACACAGTACTTCAGCTCTGGCAAAAACATATCTTGATACTGATTATAGTGCATTGAGAAGAGCAGGAGAATCCTTGCTGCAAACTGCAACAGAATTATTGTCGATCCCGTTATCCTCTCCTAATTGGCTAGAGATACAGCGTTGGCGTTATGCCTTTCCTGCTGTACCTTTAGGGACACCTTATCTAGAGACAACTTGTCCTCTGCCTTTAATTTGCTGTGGTGACTGGTCTGGGAACAATTTACTAGAAAGTGCTTTATACTCAGGTAACCAAGCAGCTAAGAAACTTTTAGATAAGCTCAACTAATTGCAGTTTTTCTTTTTGATAGCTTTCAATGATTTGACGGAAGTGTTCTCCTTCGAGAGTTTCCTTTTCAATCAATAGATCTACTAAATAATCCATCAAAGAGCGATTATCTTCAATAATTTTGCGAGCTAGGTTATAACAATGGGTAACTAGAGAACGTATCTGAGTGTCTATGTTCGCAGCTATTTCTTCTGAATATTCACCCTTTCTGTTCTCATAACCTAAATAAGAATTATTTTCCTGTTCTAAAGCAACAAGTCCCAAATTACTCATGCCATAACGAGTGACCATATGACGCACTATAGAGGTAATTTGTTGAATATCATTACCAGCACCAGTTGTCACCTCTTCTGCACCAAAAACTATCTCTTCAGCAACTCTGCCGCCTAGTCCTGCAGCCACATTAGAGAGTAATTGTGAACGGGTCGGAAGTCCTTGTTCCTCGTCAGGACTGAACCAAGTTAAACCTGCAGCCCTACCTCTGGGAATCAAGGTAACCTTTTCTACTGGATCATGTCCAGGGTATAGAGTAGCCACTAAAGCATGACCAATTTCATGATAGGCAATTAATCGCTTACTCTTGCTGTCAACCAATGGTGTTCCTTCCATTCCAGCGACAACTCGGTCTATAGCATCATTAACCTCAGTCATGGTGATTGCTTCTTTTCGTCTTCTGCCTGTGAAGATAGCTGCTTCATTGAGGACATTGGCTAAGTCTGCACCTGTAAAGCCTGGTGTGCGTCTGGCTATTGTCTCTAAAGATACTTTTGAATCAACTTTTTTATCGCGCGCATGAACTTCTAGTATTTCTATTCTACCTTTATAGTCAGGATAGTCGACTGTTACTTGTCGATCGAAGCGACCAGGACGCAATAAAGCAATATCTAGGACATCAGGACGATTAGTTGCGGCAATAACGATAATTCCGGTATTCCCTTCAAAACCATCCATTTCTGTCAACATTTGATTGAGGGTTTGTTCTCGTTCGTCGTTCCCCCCGCCATACCCTACTCCTCTCTGACGGCCAACTGCATCTATTTCATCGATGAAAATCAAACAGGGGGCATTCTCTTTAGCTTTCTTAAATAGATCCCTAACACGGGAAGCGCCTACCCCGACAAACATTTCGACAAATTCAGAACCAGAAATACTAAAAAAAGGTACCCCTGCTTCTCCAGCAATGGCTTTAGCAAGTAGTGTTTTTCCTGTTCCAGGCGGTCCAATTAAAAGAACCCCTTTGGGAATTTTTGCTCCTACCGCGGTAAATTTTTCGGGTTGTTTAAGGAAGGTGATTACTTCTTGGAGTTCTTCCTTTGCTTCTTCAATTCCTGCTACATCTTGAAAACTGATCCCTGTTTTAGCTTCTATTTGAAAGCGGGCCTTAGATTTAGCAAAGTTCATCGCTTGGCCTGAGGCATTAGCTGAACGTCTCAAAATAACTAAAATGAAGCTCAGAAGAAGTAACAAGAACAATAAATTAGTTAGTAGACCGACTACTGCTGCATTATCAGCCGGACGACGTACATCAAAGTCAATGTTTTTATTTCTCAGTTTAGAGATTAATTCTGGGTTACGGTCAAAAAGATAGACTGTTTTGGGTGCTGGTTGTTCTTTGAGAGTGACAATTGCTTTTTGATTGGACTCGTCTATCTGAACCTTGACCACTTCTCCTTTATTGATTTTTTGAATCAGATCACTGTATGTAATATTCTTCTTTCCTGGTTTGGCCTCTACTTTCCGTCCTGTGTCGATAGGGGCGGTATTCGCCTCTACTTTAGGTGTATTCAAGTCTTCTTTAGCTTCTACTGGAAGTCCTGTTAAGAGCGCTTGAGCGAGCAGCCAAATAGTAAGTATTGTCAGTCGCACGGGTTTATTTTTGTGTTTAGAGGGCTGCAATTTTAACCAGGAAAGGATTTTCATCTGACTGTAAGGTTTCTTTTAGTTTATCTTCATTTCTATTCTAACCGTCCTACCGACCAGCGTGGTGGTCGGGATATTCTCGCAGAAGAACCACCAAGCTCAGATCTTCAATAAGATAGCTTGACAAGTTCATCAGGTTTGACTGCTGCTTTTTCTGTGATAATGGCTGTGATAAGTTCTGCCGGGGTTACGTCAAAGGCTGGATTATAGTAGTTTACCCCTTCAGTTGGACTGATTCTAGTTTCCCCTATTTGATATATTTCTGAATCTTCTCGTTCTTCAATTGGTATACTTGAGCCTGTATCTAAGCTAAAATCAACCGTTGAGAGTGGAGCCGCTACATAAAATGGTACATTATGTCTTTTAGAAATCACACTTAGCCCGTAAGTACCTATTTTATTGGCTGCATCACCATTAGCTGCGATCCTATCTGCGCCTACAATCACAGCCTGAATCATTCCTTGCTTCATACAATGAGCGGCCATGCTATCTGTAATTAGAGTAACAGGAATTTTATCTTGTACGCATTCCCAAACAGTTAGTTTAGCCCCTTGTAAACGGGGACGGGTTTCATCAGCGAAGACTCTTTCTAACCTTCCTGCATTCCAAGCTGACCGGATGACTCCTAAAGCTGTCCCATAGCCGGCAGTAGCTAGTGCACCAGTATTGCAATGAGTTAAAATAGTTAATTTGGTGGGAGTTTTAGGTAAAGCTGCTAGACCATGTTCTCCAATAGCTAGACAAGTTTCAATATCTTCTTTTTGGATATTTTTAGCCTGGACTAGAAGGGCTTTTTTAATTTCCTCTACTCCACCGATAGTCTGATGTGCTACTTTAAGCATCAGGGAGATTGCCCAAAACAGATTAACTGCAGTAGGACGAGTTTCACGCAATAATTGAGCAATTTTCTCTAGTTTAAGCAAGAAGGCAGCGCGGTCAGTATCTTCTATCTCTGTTGCGCCTAAGTATAGGCCATAAGCCGCTGAAACTCCTATAGCTGGTGCACCTCTAACGATCATAGTACGAATAGCCTTAGCCATATCTTGACTAGAATTGATTTCAACTAGCTGATATTCTCCAGGTAGGCGAGTCTGATCAATCAAGAAAACTTGGTTATCTTTCCAGAGAATAGGATTGACTTGAGAAGAGTTTGAGATAGTCACTGTATCCAACTTAAAAAATGCTCTACCCATTTTAATCTATTTTGGGTCAAGAGAGGTTTCTCGTGGGAATCCTTGCCCCTTGAGTAAGTGCTTTCTCTAGTTTCCCCAAGTATAGCCAGATTACTCCAGCTAGAGTGATTATACTTGTTGCGATGACTGCAATAGTGGTTGTTTGTGGCAGGAAGCGGGTTAAAAGTGGAGTCAATGTTAAGCCCAAAAATATTGTTATTCCTAATAACATTTTAGATGTTTGAATATTTTTTAAGGCTTGAGAACAACTAGAACAGTTTTCTGTATGAGATTTATAACGCTCTAGTAAGATATCTTTATCTATTAGCGGGGGTAATTTCTGATTAATAAAGGGATCAAGAGAATATTGATTAATCCACTGATGTAATTCAAAGACATAAGCATCTGCTTTTGTGGGTAAGTAAAAGGCTTTACTCACTTGAGAACTACCGCCTAATTTCTCAAAAAATCTCTCTTGATAATGTAAGAAAATCTGATCATCTTCTAAAATGCGATTCTGATTAATATGTGAATACCAGCGCGGAGTTAATTTGATGAAAAACTCAGGAATTTTTGAGTTGAATTGAAAAGGAAACCGCGCAAAAAGACGAGATTTTCCTTTACTTATCGGTGTTGCATAGACAACAGTCAGGGTTCGCCCAAATTGCTTGGCGGTTAACTCATGCCACATCAGTAAAGGAGCAACAAAGGTGGTATACTGAGTCCCTAATGTCCCTCTACGTGGACCTTCTAACCAGATTCCTTTAAAGCCTTCTCGATTTGATTCAGTGACTTGTAATTCTACAGGTGAGACATTTTCTCTCTTCCCAATAGTCCCATGATGGGTATAGGGAACATGACTAGAATCAAGAACATTCTCTAATAATGTTAAAGCATCATAAGGTATATCTCGAAAGGTATTTAAGACTGTCCATTTCTCTGGTTCTTCTTCTAGTGGGTCTACGATGGGAATTTTTGTTTTAGCAGCATTTTCCACATCTCCAGCATAGACAAATAGTAATCCCTGTCTGACTGCTGTAGGTAGATATGTCGCACAGGCCCTTTTACTAATTTGGGCTTTTCCTTCTAGAGGTTGTTGGGGTATATCCACACATTCCCCAAGACCATTAAAAGACCAACCATGATAGGGACATTCTAACTGTCCTTGCTTGTTAATGCGTCCTTCTGAGAGTAAAGCTAAACGATGAGGACAAGTATCCTCAAAGACTCGCCATGTTTCTTGATCTCTATCCCACCAGATAACTATACTCCTATCCAACAAGGTAAATGGAGTGGGCTTATTTTTATCTAAGTCCTCTACATAGTGGACCGGGTACCATACTTCCTGCCAATTGAAACAAGAGGAATCAGTTCCTCCTGCATTGTTGACTGTTTCTACTTGAAGCGAAGATGAAACCATATCTAACCTGCATAAATCTTGTCAAGTCTATCGTAACAAAACTTATTAGATTTTGTGTAGATGGAGTTTTGTTACTTAGTTAATCACTTTTTCCAGGACTGGTCTCTCAACCCTAACCAAACGATAAGGATCAAGTTGAGTAATTACTTGATAGTCTTCCTTTTTTAAACCTGTTTGAGAGATCTCTAAAGGCTGCCCAAGTAATAAAATAGTTGTAGGTGCATCTGTAGGTATCTCTTTAAGATATTCTTTAGCTTCAGCTTGATCTAAACTCCAAAAATACCCGACAGGATGCTTTGAATAGAAGACTAGACTAGGCTTTTTAAAACCAATCATCATCACTCTTTCACCTGGTTTAACCTGATTATTAATCACAGTAGCTATTTCTCTCAATGGAAGCTGCCTAACCTGGTCAACTAAAGCAAAAGCAGGTGTCACAAAAAAGAGTAAAAAAGCAGCAAACCCGACTATATTCAGCCAAATAATGCTAGTCCACCAACCCTTTTTAAGGAGACACAAGAGAGATAAGAAAGCCGTTGTCCCCCAAATAATGGTAGCCGATAAAGGTAAAGAAGCAGAACTTAGTAATCCTGCTAAACTCAGCATTGATGGATCTGAACCAATCCAATAGACCATCTGTGTAGCGGCAATAGTCATCAAAACTAATAGGGTTAGATGGAAAATAATTGTAATTAAAAACCCTCTAGGTGGACGACTCGATGCTTTATCTATCTCCTCACCCCACAGCATCGCTACTAGGATAGAAGCTGCTGGAATTAGGGGTAAAACATAACTAGGTAACTTAGTAACTGCTATGGTAAAAAAGAGAAAAACTCCAGCAAACCAAAAAACGGCAAAGAGTCCTAATTGTGCTGAACGTTCTTGATTTGACCAGTACTTTCTGCGCCAAAACTTTATACGTCCTATCGCTATAGGGAGGTAGACTGACCAGGGTGCAAATAGTCCCAAAACAATTAGAAAATAAAAGTACCAGGGTGCAGAATGATGATTAACTACTTGGGTGAAGCGTTCAAGATTATGATAACCAAAGAAGGAATTGATAAAATTCCAGCCATTCTCTAAAATAACTAGCAAGTACCAAGGTACTATGATTAATAAAAAGGCTATGCTTCCCCAAAAAAGGGGTATTTCTTTTAAAACTGCTTTCAACTTCCCCACATAAAATAGAAAGGCTGTAATAATCACTAGCGGTAAAATTAGTCCTACTGGCCCTTTAGTAAGTACTGCTAACCCACTGAAGATAAAAAAGGCTAGATACCATTTATGAGATTGTTGGGCATAACCCCAAAAAAAACAGCATAAGGCACCACTGATACAACCACTCAACAGCATATCAGAGACTCCTTGATGTGCCCATAGATAATTCTGTAGGTTGAAAGCAGCTAAAGCTGATCCTATTAAAGCGGTTTTTTGAGGGCTAATTCTACTAAAGTTCCGCAGGACAAAAAAACATAGACAAGTTAAGAAAATTGCCGCCAATGCTGATGGTAGGCGTACAGCCAAACTGTTTACTCCGATTAGTTTATAAGCGATTGCTTGCAACCAGTAAATAAGTATCGGCTTATCAAAACGTGTAGCATCATTAAAGTATGGTGTAATCCAATTACCAGTTATAGTAATTTGGCGAGATGCTTCAGCAAAGAGGGGTTCTGTCTCATCTATTAACCCTGTACTGCCTAAGTTCCAGAAGAAAGCAATGAGATTAATAGTGACTAACCAGAATGCTGACAAAAGCCATTCTTGAGGGAGTGTGATTTTTAAATATTTAGTCTTAATCATTGAGAATGTTAATCCAGTATAGCTATGAAAAAAGAATTTCTGCAGTCTTTAGCCCTAGAAATAGTTCAGAAAAAACAAGCCCTTTCTCGTCCTTTGATCTATGGTATCTTGGGATCTCAAGGCACGGGAAAAACCACTCTCTGTAAACGTTTAGTGGAGATTTTGGCAGAACTAGGACAAAAAGCTGTGGCAGTATCTTTGGATGATTTATACAAAACAGCTAGAGAACGTGATCTGATTCAAAGTCAAGAAGACTCCCGTTTAATTTGGCGCGGACCACCTGGAACACATGAGATCTCTTTGGGGGTTACACTATTTAATCAGGTTCTAGCAGGTCAAGAAAATATTACTATTTGGCGCTTTGATAAATCACTCTATCAGGGGAAAGGGGATCGCCTTAAAGAACCCGAAATAGTCTCCAAAATAGATATATTATTATTTGAGGGTTGGTTTGTAGGAGTTCGCCCTCTCAATTTTGACAGTCTTAATGAACTACCTGAACCAATTATTACTCCAGAAGAGCGAGCCTTTGCTAGAGATAGTAACTCACGTCTAAAAGACTATCTACCGCTTTGGGATAAATTAGACCATCTAATGATTCTTCATCCCGAAGACT
>CASBQB010000321.1 GCA_949127655.1 Chroococcales cyanobacterium PMM_0086
CCTTGGAATGAATCTCGGTTTCCTGTTGCTTGAAACTGCAAATCTTCTGGAAAAGTACCCCGACTATAGCGAACATGAATACGAGAGATAAAAACGGGGGCAGGTGGGATGAAGTTTCCTGGTCTTGGTGAGATATCCCTTGAAGAAGAGGGACTATCTAACCAGAAGACTCCTGCTTCTTTTAACTCTTGGGGGTTAAGAGGTTCTGCTGAACAGGGATCACAATTGGACATATCCCAAGCATATTCTAAAAAAGCAACCTTTCTATTCTCACGTTGATGACTCTTTTCAAACATGGCCTTATAGAAGTCTTTAAACTCTCTTTGTACAAATTCGGGAACTTCTACATCTGAGGGTACTTTAATTAAACGATAATTAGAGAGTTCTGTCTGTCCTTTGGGTGAGAGGAGATAGACGATTAAATCTTGTTCACCTTGAGCATTTAGCATTCCCAAACGAATGGGTAACATAAACTTAGGTGACTCAAATGCCATCATTAGAGGTCTTAAACTATTAAACCCACTCTTGTTATATTCCTTTAGATTTACCTTAGCGACAAAGAACTTCATCCCACTCCGAATATAGGGACGTAATGTTTGACTTGCACCAGCAGGAATTTTATAACCATTACTTAGTAACCAGGTTTCTAAGCCATTTGATTCTTTTGCACTGAGAATCAGAATATCATACTCACCCACTGTGAATTTAGCTTCTATTGTCACTCCTAAATCTCTAGCTTCTTGGCGATTTTTTTTGAACGTCATTGAATTAGATGCTGCAGGACTGTTGGAAAGACGATCCTCAGATGGAGAATAGACTTGACAGGGATTACTATCAAAATACTCAACTAGACGAGGCGCACTAAAAGCATCTAGACGTTCTAAAATATTCGGGTTACCGACATGAACCTGTTCTTCTTTTAGGACAACTGGTACAGGAACTACTAAGGCGAAGTCTTTTGGTTGTCCTTGGTAGTCATTAGCTAAAGTTAAAACTGTGCGATTATTATCTCTAGCAATTACTACTTGAGAGGCTTGATTATAAAGTTTAGCATCAGCTTTAGCTACATAGAAGCCACAAAAAGCCCAAGCTGGTTGGATCGTGCCCAAAAAGAGGGTAAGAGAGATGATCAGTAAGATTAGTAAGCGATTTTTCATAAGGCTTGTTCCTCTTTTAATTCAGATAGGGTCCAGACAAAAGGTGATGCTACTTGAAGACGGTCTAGTACTACTGTTAGAGGACTAAGAGCAAAGAGCGCCCATAATAGAGCATCTGTACGATAAAATTGTTGTAAGCAGAGAGTCAGAATAGCCAAAGCAATAGACCAAACCAGACGAGAGGTTGTTGCATTAGGGATAGAACGGGGATCAGTAATCATAAAGAAAGTAAATAGTAAGAGAGAACCACTAGTTAACTGATGCTGTATAACAGTGACATCCCAACCTAACCAAGCATTGCGCAGCGCTAAAAGGAGACTATAGGTTAACAAGAAAGTTAGTGAGGTATCCCAGCGTCCAACCTTTTTAGTAATTAGTCCACCTGCACCTAGAAATAGCAAAAAATACCACCAGTCTGTTCCCCATTGTCCAGGAGATACCCAAGCATCAGGAGTAAGAACCAAGGCTGAGATAATACCAAAGTTAGCGGGGTTGAAGAAGTGTTTACCTTCATTGGAGTAAAAGATGAACTTACTAGAAATAGCGAGAGTTCCAGCTGTGGCCATAGTTAGAGGATGATTACCTCTTAAAAGTAAACAGAGTCCCAAAGCTGTAATAACTGAACTTGGCCAAGAAGAGGAAAATGAGCTAATATTTGAACGTAAAGACCAAAGTAACTGAGTGACCAAACAACTGCTAAAAGCAGTCAGGATAAAGTCTGGTCTAATTGTCCAGTCGCGGTTACTCAAACCGAGAATTAAAAAGATAGACAGACAGAGTATTTGATAATAACGAGGATCTTTCATAATAGTTAACCATTGTTCATTAACAAGTATGCCTGAGTTATTATCAAAGCAGACTCATGGTTACCTTTTTAGATACAAGCTTGTAATATGTCTGACGACTTCCCTCTTGTGGGTTGGCGAGAATGGTTAAATTTACCTGATTTAGGGATTTTTGCACTTAAGGCTAAAATTGATACTGGTGCGCGTTCATCAGCGCTGCACGCCTTTAATTTAGAAGTTTTTCAAAGGGATGAATTACCGATGATTAGTTTTTCGGTTCATCCCATACAGCACAATACTCGATATATTCTCCAAGCAGAAGCACCTTTATTGGGATGGAGGACAGTTAGAAATTCTGGTGGTTATCTCCAAAGTCGTCCTATTATTAGCACAAGTGTCTGTCTATCTGAGTATCAATGGTTGATTGAACTAACCCTAACTAATCGAGATTTAATGGGGTTTCGGATGTTGTTAGGTAGAAAAGCCCTGGAAAAACGTTTTTTAGTTAATCCAGGCGGTTCTTTTCTGCTTAGTTGTGTTAGTTCAACCTGTATTACGCATCCCAGCAGCAATACCATTGATGGTTAATAGTGCGCCTCTGAGTAGTTCTTCTTTGGAATAGCGGAAGTGAACTACTTCTGCGGTGGATTGACGAGTATATTGACGTAGTAGTTTGAGAAGGGAGATCTGAAGGAACCCTAGAGGTACTATCGTTTTATTTCTTAATTGTACTGATCTTTGTAGTGCTGGATCACCATCTAGTAGTTTTTCATTTTCGGTGATGGCTAGAATTATATCTCTTGTCCGATAATATTCACTTGTAATTCGTTCAAAGAGCTTCTCAAAACGCTGATGATCTTCTTTAAGAGATAATTCTCTGACATACTGATGGGCCATCTGGAGATCAACTTTAGAAAGAGTCATTTCTACTTTAGAGATCACCATTTTAAAGAAAGGCCATTTACGGTAGAAATAGCGCAACAGATCTAGATTTTCTTCTGGTTGTTGTTTGAGGAAGTTTTCTAAAGCTGTTCCTACTCCATACCAAGATGGCACCAGAAAGCGTGTCTGTGTCCAACTAAAGACCCACGGGATGGCGCGTAATGTGCTGATATCCTGTTGACCTGTTTTCCGTCTTGCTGGACGAGAACTGATCTGCAGTTGACTTATTTCTGAGATAGGTGTAGCTGTGAGGAAGAAGTCTAAAAAGTCTTCGTCTTCATAAACTAGATCTCGATAAGCTTGACGGGAAGTATTTGATAACTCTTCCATAATCTCGATCCAAGGTCTGATATCATCAAAACCACTACCTAGTAAACTAGCTTGCACTACTGCTGAAACTATGGTTTCTAAATTATACAGAGCTAGTTCGGGAAGAGTATATTTAGAAGCCAGTACTTCTCCTTGTTCGGTTATTTTTATTCTGCCGTTGATTGTTGAGGAAGGTTGAGCTAGAATTGCTTGATAAGCTGGACCGCCCCCACGCCCTACAGAACCTCCCCGACCATGGAAGAGGCGTAAGACTACTCCATAGCTTTTAGCTACGTTCTGGAGTGCTTTTTGAGCTTTATGAATCTCCCAATTACTACTGAGAAAGCCTGAGTCTTTGTTGCTATCGGAATAACCTACCATGATTTCTTGTAGGTTTGCTGGTTGTAAGATGGGTAGGGGTAAGCCTTCAGCTGATTTTGTGGGGTCTAGATAAACATATCCTCCCGCTATTGAGGCTCTATATAAGGGTAACTCAAAGAGTTTGCTCATAATTTGAGGCGCGTTTTTCAGGTCTTCTACTGTCTCAAAGAGGGGCACAATCCGAATAGAGGTTGTCCCTGTTCCTGGTTCATAGAGTCCTGCTTCTTTGGCTAACAATAGTACTTCTAAAACGTCACTGACTTCATTTGTCATACTGATGATGTAGGTATGACATAAATCATGGCCAAATTCTAGTTGTAATTCTCTGAGAATTAGAAATGTTTTGATTGTCTCTTGAGTTCTTTCAGTAAAGGGGATCTCATAAGGAATTAAAGGACGACGGGTTTGTAATTCCTTAACTAACCAGACAACTTTTTCTTCTTCTGTTAGTTCTTTGTAGGGTTTAGGTAGTAGCTGTAAATATTCGGCGATCTCTGTCAAGGTCTCTGCATGACTTGAGGACTCTTGCCGAAAGTCTAGCTTAGTTAGGCTAAAACCATAGATTTCTACTTGACAAATTAGACTTTCTACTTCTTGGCAATTTAAACCAGTCTTTGTTAGGCTGTCTTGAATTAGTTGCAGTTCTTCTAGAAATTCTTGCCCAGTTAAGTAGTAGTTTACTACTTTTGGTGCTTGGGAGAATTTTTGCCGTTCTTCTGGACTTGTCAGTATTTCATTTCGTTTGCGAGTATTTTCTAAACGAGTTTGTATATAGTTAAGTTTTAGTCGGTAAGGTTCCTGTCGATAGCGTATTGAATGTTTATTGTATACCTCTGGCATTTTCCGCTTGTCTTCTTCTAGTGACTGCAGAAGTTTATCTGAGACATTTGTCCAATGGAGAGATAAGCTGAGTAGTTCTGTTAGGTCTTTAATTGATTGTACATACTTACCGATCACCAAGTCTCTTTGATATCTTGCTGTTTGCCAAGTAACTTCTGGTGTGACTGATGGGTTACCATCTCTGTCTCCCCCTACCCAAGATCCAAAGTAGCAGAAGTTATTTTTTGGTGGACGTAACCCAGGGAAGGTATCTTTTAAAGACTGCTTGAGACGTTCGGAAAGACTGGGTATTGTCTCAAATAACACTTCATCAAAGTAGTGCAGTGTATATTCTACTTCGTCTAAAACAGTCGGTTTAAATTGATGTAGCTCGTCAGTTCTCCAGCAAAGGCGAATTTCTTCGATTAATTGACTTTGTGCTTCTTCAATTTCCCAGGAATTTGTTAAACCTAGATTATGGTTGGTTTCTTCTGCTCGATCTAATTTTGTGAGAATGCGGGCTATCCGACGTTGTTTTTTCCGAATAGTATGGCGAACTATCTCAGTAGGGTGGGCTGTAAAGACTAAAGAGATATCTAGTTCGTCTATTAGACGTTGGATCATCTGAGGTGGCACATTTAAGCGTTTGAGATAGGAAAATAACCAAGGAAAGTTACCCGCTTTCAAAATCTCATCTTCAGGCGCTACCTCTCCTTCTAGTGGTCTGTGGTTACGTCCTTGCGCCTGTTTTACTTCATATTCTTGATAACTTGCTCTGCGTGTGAGCAGTTGTTCGCGCTGTTCGTAATGTTGTTCTACAATGTTAATTAGCTGAAAGTATAGAGCGAATGCTCTGGCTGCTTTAATGGCATCATTCAGTTCTAATTTTTCAATCACTTTAGTAATTGAATACTTAGGATCGTCTGTCGCTTGTCCTTCCGGGGATGACATCGAACGCAAGCGAGTCAATAGGTTTACTAGTTCTGGTCCGCATTCAGCGTAAATGACTGACTCCCACAAGTCTTCGATTAGTTTTAGGCGATGACGCATAAAAAAGTCCGAAGTCAAAAAGTCAGATTCTATTGAAACCAAAGGAGATTCTGCAGTTTCCACAAGATAATTCATATACACCTCAAGAGGGCTTTAGCTGTGACTGATAAAATACTTGAACTCATCACATTATTCCTTGATGATAGCTTTTTATTGTTATTTAATGTACCAAACCATCCAAGGGATCGGGATAGTGTTTTACTGTTTGATACTTAGAATTATATTTATCTTTGTGCAATATAACATTATAATTTGCCCCACATTGTTCACTGTGAACGATCAAAACCCATTAATCTAAGGTAAACAAATGTTACGTTAGAGAGTCAGATGCAGCTAGTTCTGCTGAATATCTCTAGGAGTTAGATTTAGTATTGGTAAACGATCTCCTCGCAAGATCTCCTCGCTCATTTGACTCAGTTCTAGTAGTTGCTCTAAGAGAAAGCTGGTTGTACCTAAACCAACTAGAAAAATTCCGCTACCGAGACTTAAAGCAATCTGAGTAAATTCAAGTTTTTTCATTTTTTTTATGCTATAGTGTAAATCGTTCTAAAAGCGGCAGCATAGCCAAGTGGTAAGGCAGAGGTCTGCAAAACCTT
This sequence comes from Chroococcales cyanobacterium PMM_0086, assembly GCA_949127655.1. GTDB lineage: Bacteria > Cyanobacteriota > Cyanobacteriia > Cyanobacteriales > Microcystaceae > CAISPN01. The sequence goes on from CASBQB010000321.1 coordinate 6,040, forward strand.
TATCCCCCAGTTCGAATCTGGGTGCTGCCTTGAATAACTACCAAGATACAATGAAAGAGAATGATCCATTCTATGAGAAAAGATTAAACAGACTGTTTGTATCTTTTTATTTTTTCCCTATGGTAGGAATTATACCAACTCTCTTGACTAAAATGCGTCAAGGTGAAAGCAATTCTACCGCTAGCCTTTCCTTAAAGATACACGCCTTGTGGGCTATTAGTTATAGTTTGCTCTGGTTAGGCAGTCTAGGAACCACAGAAAACATGGCCTTTCGTTTGCTTTACTTGAACACACTAGTCACTTCAGGCTATATCTTAACCTGTTTCTTTTTAGTTTTAAAAACTTGGAGAAATAAAAGATGAAAAGTTCTTACTATCGAACAAAAGAACTATTTCTATAAGGGAATCTACTAAGATTAGAGTTATAGTAACGGGGATCTGTGGTTACTTCTTCCGCTAACCAGGGAGGTAAATTAATCACTTGATCTTCATCTTTTAGTTCGACTTCAGCTATGATTAATCCTGCATTATCACCTAAGAACTCATCAACTTCCCAAACAAGATTATCTAGATAGATTTTATAGCGGATTTTTTCTATTTGTGGATGATCACAAAGTTCTTCTAAAATTTCTCTAGCTTCCTCAAAGGGAATTTCATATTCGTATTCAGAACGACTCATCCCTTGACTTTTCCCTTTAAGAGTCAGATAAGCTTTTTCCCCTATCACTCTTACTCTAACCGTGCTTTCATTTTGAGTGGTAATATAACCTTGACGATAGAGTGTACCTTCTCCTAACTCTCGCCAAGATTCTCCTTTTACTAGGAATTTTCTCTCTATTTCTTTAGGCATAATAATTTTTACTTTCTGCTAATAGTAGCTACTTTTAATCCTTCTGATTCTAACATTAAAAGATCCTCAGAACGATAAGCTTCCCATGCTCCACTGTCTCTATTAATTCTCCATTGTCCCGACATATAATCACCTTTATCTGAGATAGTACCTGTATAGTAGATGTGATAGGTAGAGTATAATAAGTAGCATTTAGTAAAGGTGATTCTTTTGCCGATTATCTCACCACTGAGATTGGCTTCTCCTAAGTGATTATCATCTAAAATATTGCCAACTAGACTATTACCTGTTTGAATTAAGCTTAACTCAAAACGAGTAGGGGTTTCTAATTGCCAATAAGTTCCTAACCAAATTCCACTTAAATCAAGCATAGGTTTTATTGCGTCTTGAAGGAAATTAAAATCTACTTAAAAATATGGTAATTTGTTTAAGTGATTGAATATAGCAAGAGGAAACAGAGTTTTTGGGAGTAGAATTACGCAGTTATGTCTATCTAGACAATTTACAACCACAACACGCAGCTTATATTGGTACAGTTGCCGTGGGGTTCCTCCCTATACCTGGAGACTCTTCACTGTGGATAGAGATTTCACCAGGTATAGAAATCAACCGGATCACAGACATTGCCCTTAAATCGGCTGTGGTGCGTCCAGGGGTATTATTTGTAGAAAGACTCTATGGTCTACTTGAAATTCATTCTAGCAAGCAAGGTGAGACTAAAGCAGCAGGAAGAGCAATCTTAGCAGCTTTAGACGCGACCCCTAGAGATTCACTAAAACCCCAAGTCGTCTCTAGTCAAATTATTCGGAATATTGATGCTTATCAAGCTCAATTAATTAATCGCAGTCGTAGAGGACAAATGCTCTTAGCAGGTGAAACTCTCTATGTCTTAGAAGTACAACCAGCAGCTTACGCAGCCTTAGCGGCCAATGAGGCAGAAAAAGCAGCACTAGTCAACATTTTACAAGTTAGTGCAATTGGCAGTTTTGGTAGACTGTATTTAGGTGGACAAGAGCGAGATATTCTAGCTGGATCACAAGCAGCAATTGCAGCTTTAGAAAATGTACCAGGTCGTGATCCTAATAGTCCTAAAGTTGAGTAAAAAGATAGAATAGGAAAGAGCGTTTAAATAACTTAATCTCTCTTTAGAAAACTACACAGGATAGCAAAAATGGGTGAGGACATTAAACAAAATAAACCAATCCTGTCTAAATCTGGGAGACGCTGGATTGTCATAGTTTCCGCATTGGGCATACTGATAACTGGAGGTGCAATCATCTACAGTCAGAGTATAACTAAGCAAAGGGATCTAGAAGCAGCCGAAAGAGTTAAAAAAGCCGAGAAACCCAAAATCAGGGCAGTTAGTGCGATTGGGAGACTTGAACCGCAAGGAGAAGCGATCAAAGTTTCATCACCGCCAGACTTAGGTGGTGCTAAAGTTGAGAAATTAATGGTCAAAGAGGGTGATCGGGTTAAAAAAGGTCAAGTTATAGCCTTATTAGATGGTTATAACCGACAAAAAGCCAGAGTAGATTTAGTGCAAAAAGATATTGAGATCGCCCAGGCTAATTTAGCTATTATTCAATCAGGTGCCAAAGAAGGAGAGATAAACGCGCAAAGAGCTACTATAGCTAGATTACAAGCTCAACTTCAAGGACAAAAAGCTAGTTATAAGGCAAAAATAGCCAGACTTCGAGCAGAATTAGAGGGTGAGACAAATACCCAAAAAGCGACTATTGAACGTTTAGAGGCTCAAGTAGGCAATGCTGAGAGGGAATATGCGCGTTACAAGAAACTTTCTGAAGATGGGGTGATCTCTGCTTCTAATTTAGATCAGGTTGGTCTAAAAGAAGAGACTAACAGAAAGGCGCTTATTGAAGGTCAATCTAACTATAGTAAAACTATAGAAACACTCAAAGAACAAATCAAAGAAGCACAAGCAAATCAAACAGAGACCCTCAACACATTATCAAAGCAAATTCTCGAAGCAGAAGCTACTCTAGATAAAATTAAAGAGATACGTCCTGTTGATATCAATAAAGCAGAAGCTGAAGTAGCTAAAGCCCAAGCTGATTATAATAGAGCAAAAGAAGATCTAAAATTAGCTTTTGTTACCGCTCCTTTTGCTGGACAAGTTCTTAAAATATATAGCCATCAGGGAGAAAAAGTCAGCGAAACCAACGGTATTGTGGAAATGGGACAAACTGATCAGATGATAGCTGTAGCAGAAGTCTATGAGAGTGATATTGCTAAGGTAAAACTTGGACAAACAGCGCTTATAAGAAGTGAAAATGGTACCTTTGCTGAAGCAATAAAAGGCCAAGTTGCTGAGATTGGCTTTAAAGTAGGTAAAAAAGATGTTCTCAATACAGATCCAGCAGCAGATGTGGATGTCAGAGTAATCGAGGTAAAAATACGCTTGACACCTGAAGATAGTCAAAAAGTAGCTAGATTAACTAATAGTAAAGTAACTGCTGAAATCTTACTTTAAACAATATGAAAACCCCTTTAGCTTGGTTACAATTAAGTAAAGAAAAAGCTCGTTTATTGATAGCTTTGGCGGGTATTTCCTTTGCTGATATCTTGATGTTTATGCAGCTAGGTTTTAAAGATGCCCTCTTTGATAGTGCGGTAATTCCTCATAAAGGACTCAATGGGGATATCTTTTTAATGAGTCCTAAAACCAATTCAATTATTGCGCCAAGAGGTTTTGCACGTCGCCGCCTTTATGAAGTTTTAGGAGTGGAGGGAGTGCAAGCAGTCTACCCACTTTATATTAATTTTGCACCTTGGCGGAATCATGTTACAAAGACTACGCGCGGGATCATGCTCATCGGAATTAATCCTGAACAGTCTATTTTAGATTTTCCAGGAGTTGAAGAAAATAAGGAGATTCTTAAGCAGGATGATACTGTTTTATTTGATGACCTTTCTCGTGCTGAATTTGGTCCTGTGGGTGTTGACTTTAAAGCAGGAAAGACTATTTTTTCTGAGGTTTCTGGTCATCAAGTTAGAGTAGGAGAACTGTTTAAATTAGGAGCTTCTTTTGGGGCAGATGGTAATATTGTTACTAGTGATCTGACCATGTTTAAGATCTTTCCTACATTGAACCGTGGTTTAATTGATATTGGCATAATTAAACTTAAACCTGGTGCAAATGCAGAACAAGTGATTAAAACAATCAGAGAAAAACTAGCATCAGGTGATGTAAAAATCTTCTCAAGACAAGAATTTATTGATTTTGAGATTAGCTATTGGCAAAGCAGTACCGCTATTGGGTTTATTTTCACTCTAGGTACAGGAATGGGCTTTATTGTAGGCATTGTCATAGTCTATCAGATTCTCTATACAGATATTGCCAATCATCTACCTGAATACGCTACTCTTAAAGCCATGGGTTACACAAACTTGTACTTATTAAATATTGTCTTTCAAGAAGCAATTATTTTAGCTTGTTTGGGCTATTTACCAGGTCTAGGAATAAGCTTATTTTTATATAGTAATACTGCAGCAGCAACAGGATTACCTATTTTTATGACTTTAGAAAGAGCCATAACAGTCCTAATCTTAACAATTATCATGTGCTGTGTTTCAGGTGCCATTGCTGCTAATAGATTACGTTCAGCAGATCCAGCAGATATTTTTTAGAAATATTAAGGATTTTAATGGGACATACTCCTTGACAAGACTATCCTCTATACCCGTGCCCATCCGAGTAATAGCAGTGGTTGTATGTGTCAAAATATAATAAAGGAATAAATGAGGAGGATTAACCATGTCTCTAACCTTAACCGTGACCTTTGATGGAGAGGCTTTTTACCCATAAACCAAGTTAAATTTAGAGCCGAATAAACGCTATCAAATCCAACTTCTCTCGCAGGAAAAACTGCTTTTTGGGTCAGAAAAAGAGGTTCAACAGTTTTTAGAAGATGCTGATCAAGCCTTTGTAGCCCTACGCAATGACCCCACCGCATGGCAGGAAGAATTAGAGGAAAGGCAACTCTGGGAAAGCACCTTAGTGATCGCTCTTCCCATTACTTCTAAAGACAAAAAAATCCCCTTCCACGTTAGCCTTGACCCGCGAGAGGGCGGCTTAAATATCAACAGCTTTATTAAGTGTGAGGATGTCCGTTCTTTGAGTAACGAGCGATTAATTAGACGTTTAGGCCTTGTTTCAGACCAGACGATGAATCAAGTTGAGGCAAGATTAAGGATTTTAATGGGACTGTAAAAGATTTTGAATAGATGCCTATTCTAATATTGCAACTTCATATTCCTTGACTGCGAATACTAGCATCGGGGATGATAGTTTCACAAAAGATAACTCCTTTACAGCTACCGAGATAGAACTCAATACAACCCCTCAAATTAGCATAGCTGAGGTTGGCGTTTTTAAAATAGCCATTAGGGAGAAAAAGTCAGCGAAACCAACGGTATTGTCAGTAGATGGAAAAGTTTTTGCTCTTGGGGTGAATGCTAGATGACAAAGGAGTATAAAATCTTATTTAAAGAGGGATAGGACGATAGACCCACATTGTACCTGATTGCATTGAATCTAGATCGAGTAATCCCTGTTGAACTGTTTTTTTAGTTTGAGGATTATTCCCTACATTTTGATGCAATAGCTTAATCTGACTACCAGAAACCCCTGCTACAATCGCGGTATGGTGTGGATAATGAGTAGTCCAGGCTCTCCATGAACCATCTGGATTAGTAATCTTTTTATAAGTAGAAACATTTCTAAATTGAATAATATCTCCTGGCATGATTTTAGCTGCAGAACGATTACCTGGAGTTAGGGAAACAACTAATTTTCCCCAAACATAGTCCGCGTTAGGGCCTGTTTGACCGAGACTTTCTAATGTTTTAGCCTTGGATAATTTTAAAGCTTCGTAAGCCAAGTAAGCACATTCACCATCGCCAACTTTTTGACCTAGTTTTGAGATGGCATAGTTATATATTTGCTGATTTAAAGCACTTAGAGATCTACTTGCTTTCAGGTATGGTTTATTTTTCTGAACATCATCAGAAGGCTTGGTTCTGACTGTTGAACCATTAAAACCAAAACATTCTATCTGATGATTGTTGGGATTGATTAAATAATTAGAACATTGTGGGGGTTCTGCTTTAGCCAAACTATTTGTTAAGCTCAATAACAGGGTAGAACCAATAAGAATTGACAAAGTAGGTGAATTTTTCATAGAATCTATTAACTATTAAAGTCCTAAATGTTTATAAGCAGCTAAAGTAACCACTCTTCCTCTAGGGGTACGATTGAGATAGCCTATTTGGAGTAAGTAAGGTTCATAGACTTCTTCTATTGTTTTAGTGTCTTCTCCCGTTGCTGCTGCCACTGCATCTAAACCAACAGGCCCTCCTTGAAACTGGTTAATAATTGTCTTCAATACTAGTCTATCAGTTTGATCTAACCCTTTAGGATCGATATTTAAGATATCTAAAGCCTTACTTGCTAATTCTTCTGAAATAGGACTAATCTCCTCTACTTGTGCATAGTCCCTGACTCGCTTAAAAAGACGATTAGCAATACGGGGGGTACCTCTAGAACGAACGGCTATTTCTACAGCGCCTGTTTCTGTAATAGGAGTGTTGAAGAGTTTGGCAGTACGTTTGACAATTAGGGTTAGTTCGTCTACTTCATAATAGTTTAACCTCTGAATTAAACCAAAGCGATCTCTTAACGGTGAAGTAAGAGCACCTATTTTAGTTGTCGCACCAACTAGAGTAAATTTAGGTAAAGATAAACTGCGCGTTCTAGCACCTTGTCCTTTTCCAATTGTAATATCTAGTCGATAGTCCTCCATCGCTGGATAGAGTAGTTCTTCTGTTACTTTATTAAGACGGTGTATTTCATCAATAAATAGAAGATCACCTGGTGCTAAATTAATTAACAGTCCTGTAATATCTCTAGGACGTTCTAGGGCGGGCGCTGCTGTTATTTTACAGCCAACACCCATTTGCGATGCTAAAATCAGTGCGAGGGTCGTTTTTCCCAGTCCTGGTGGTCCATAGAGTAACAGATGATCAAGTGACTCGTCTCTATTTTGAGCGGCCGTTATGGCTATTTTCAGGATTTCTTTTAAGGACTTTTGCCCAATATATTCATCTAGAGAACTAGGACGTATACTTTCTTCGTGACTTTCTTTTGCTTCTTCTTGATTTATCGATTGAGAAGACAAGAGAGATTTTTTCGCTTCTTTACTTTGAGAAGACAAGGGAGATTTTTTCGCTTCTTTACTTTGAGAAGACAAGGGAGGTTTTTTCGCTTCTTTACTTTGAGAAGACAAGGGAGGTTTTTTCGCCTCTTTTGCTTCTTGAGGGGAAGGAGAAGAAGATTCAGGAAAAGAACGCTTGATCGGCATAAAATTATTGGCTCAATAGGTGTTTAGGGGAGGTCAAAGTAAAGCTCTATAAGCGATGGGTAAGTCACTTTACTAAGGTAGGATAATTAAGTATTATAATTTATGTATAAAACTCCCTTAAGGTATCCAGGTGGTAAATCAAAAGCCATCTCTCAAATTATCAACTATATTCCAGATCCATTTAAAGAATTTCGTGAACCTTGTTTAGGTGGGGGGTCTGTATTTTTTTATATTCTACAAAAATATCCCACTATGTTCTGTTGGATTAATGACTTTAACCAAGAGCTATATTATTTCTGGCAACAGGTTCAAAATAATTTACCTAGATTAGTTGAAGAAGTACGAAAAATAAAACAAGAAAAAACGGATGGACGTATACTATTTAAGTCTCTTGCCGCTAAAGATACAAGTATTATGACTCCATTGGATCGGGCAGTGCGTTTTTTTATTTTAAACCGAATTAGTTTTAGTGGTACCATTGAAAGTGGTGGTTATTCTGATGCTTCTTTTAAAGGTCGGTTTACGGATTCTTCCATAGAACGTCTAGAGGCTTTGAGTCAATGCTTTAATAATACTTTAATTACTAATTTTGACTATAGTACTCTACTTCAAAAACCTGGTGAAGATGTGTTTATTTTTCTTGACCCTCCTTATTTGAGCAAAACTCAATCTAGACTGTATGGAAAAAAAGGTGATTTACATACCCATTTTGATCATGCTAGATTTGCCAAACTAATGTCAGACTGTCCACATAAATGGCTCATAACCTACGATGATTGTACTGAGGTTAGAGATTACTTTTCTTTTGCTTATATCTATAATTGGGAACTTCAATATGGAATGAACAATTACAAGCAGGAAACAGCAAAAAAAGGTAAAGAGCTTTTTATCACTAACTATCTTGTGCGTTAATTAGTACTATTGATTATGTTTTGAAATACAATTAACTTGGCAATTTCTTTTAATCGTGATTCTAGGCTTATATTAAGTCAGACTGCAGTCCAGCCAGTTTTCTAATTGGAGATTTTTTATATTCTTAAAATAACGAATGTTATCAGTTACTAAAATTGCTTGTTGGGAACGTGCTACAGCAGCAATAAAAGCATCTATTTCACCTGTAGGTTGTCCGATAGATTTTAGTTCTGCCTGAATTTTGCCAAACTCTTCAGCAGCAGCATGATCAAAATCAATCACGGCTAATAGAGTCAGAAATTCATTTAATTTTGCTAGATTTTCTTTTGTCCGACTAGAAAAATAAACGCCTTTATACAACTCTGCTGAGACAATAGTAGAAGTATAGCATTCCAAAGCTTTTTCCTCAAATTTTTGACTAGCATTAGGATCTTTTTTAATAAGAGAAATACATATCTTTGTATCTAATATATACATCTTTACTTTTTCAATCATCAAACGATACTAGTGGTCTACCTTGATAACTATGACGTTCTTGATCTATCTTGGAAAAAATCTCTGTGATTTCCGAATCATCTTTCCAGCCACCTAATGATTCTCTTATTTTGGCAATTCGTTCCTCTTTTGTTAAATTACTTAAAGGATGTTCTTTGGTATTTGTGGTTAAATCTGTAGCACTGCCAATCATACCTAATTCCTGAAGCTCATCATAACAAGTTTTCTCGGCGGGAAACTGCTGTCAATACTTTTCAACTGCTTCTATAATGATTTGCTGCTGGGATTTTTGGTTTAACTTGGCAATTTCTTTTAATCGTGATTCTAGACTTATATTAAGCCAGACTGTGATACCAGTATTTTGATGATTATTCATATTTTTGTAAAGCTCCCAGAAAAACCTATTCAGCCACTTCATTTTAGCCTTTCTATGGTAGCCATTTGAGGATTAATGATCTTTAGTCCTAATCCAGTAAATTTTACAGCCAAGGTTATTTTTTGACCACTTCCTAAGACCCTATTTACCTCCCCTTCCCCAAAGACTGCGTGTAAGAGGCGATCTCCTACTGACCAGTTTTCTGCATTGGTATTTGTAGGTCTAGATTTATTTGTAGAAATATTACGACGATTTAGGTTTCCTTTGAATAATTCTTTGGGCATTTCTGTTAAGAATTGTGACGGGTTTTTTGCTTCCCGATAACCCCAAACATTCCTTTCTTTAGCATAAGTAAGGTACAATAGTTCTTGCGCACGAGTTACTCCTACATAGCAGAGACGACGTTCTTCTTCTAAAGCAATAGGATCATTGAGACTGCGGTTATAGGGAAGCAGTCCTTGTTCCATACCAACTAAAAAGACTGTAGGAAATTCTAGTCCTTTAGCTGAATGTAAAGTCATCAAGGAAACTCTTTTTTGTTCTCTCCCTAAATTATCTAGATCGGAAGCTAAAGAAGTATTACCTAAATAGGCTTCTAAAGAAGTTTCGTCTGTCTCTTCCTGAAACTGATTAACTGCCCCAAATAACTCCATAATGTTCTCTATACGTCCTTCTGCTTCATCGGTTTTTTTGCTTCTTAAGTCATCTAAATAACCTGATCTTTCCATGACTTGATTGAGAATTTCTGCTGCAGAAAGTTGATTAACTTGTTCTTGAAAATATTCGATGACTTGCACAAATTGTTGAATAGCTTTAGCACTACGTCCTGCTACACTATTGACAGAAGTTTGATCTTTAATAATTTCCCATAGAGGAATCGCTAATTCTTTGGCTGCAGACATCAAGTTATCTATTGTTGTATCCCCAATGCCCCGCCTTGGTGTATTAATAATTCGTAAAAGACTGACTGTATCAGATGGGTTAGCAATCACTTTTAAATAAGCTATAGCGTCCTTAATTTCTTGGCGGTCATAAAATTTGAACCCTCCTACTACTATATAGGGAATATTCGACCTTAATAGCACCTCTTCAAATGAACGGGATTGAGCATTAATTCTATACAATATAGCAAAGCTAGACCAGGTTAAAACTGGGTTATCTTCTTTGAGTCCTACTAGTTGGTTAATGACAAATTTTGCTTCTTCTAATTCATTGCTAGCTTGATATAGGGCTATTTTCTCTCCTATCCCTCTAGTTGCTTTGAGGACTTTTTCAATCCGCTGTGTATTATTTTCAATCAGTTGATTAGCTGCCCTGAGAATTATTTCTTGTGAACGATAATTTTCCTCTAATTTAATCATCGTTTCTGTTTGTTCATCTGAGAGATTATCGCCAAAGTCTTCTTGAAAATTCAGGAGTATTTTAAAGTCTGCCATGCGAAAACTATAGATAGATTGATCAGCGTCTCCCACGACAAATACAGAGCGATTTTGCCAATTCCAATCTTTTTTAACTGTTGCTCCATTTGTGGTCAAAAGGCGAATTAATTCATATTGTATTTGATTAGTATCTTGATATTCATCAACTAAAATATGAGTAAATTGACGGTGCCAATAACCCAAAATACTCTCATTTTGCCCAAAGAGACGGACAGGAACTAAAAGCAAATCATCAAAATCAAGCGCGTTATTAGCTGCAAGTTGTCTTTGATATTCCTCATAGACTTCAGAAATGGTTCTGCTTTTATAGTTAGGATCTTTTCTAAAATAATCTTGTGGTGCAAGTCCTAAGTTTTTAGCATTACTGATCTGATAGCGAATCGAACGATGCTCAAATTTCTTTTCATCTAAATTAAATTGTTTTGTCACAATATTTTTAATCAAGGCTACAGAATCTGAATCATCGAAAATCGAAAAGTTTCTAGTCCAGGTTCTGCCTTCTTCGTCTTGATATTTATTGATATCTTGTCTGAGAATACGCGAAAATAAACTGTGAAAAGTACCAATCCACAGATTCTTAGTAATTGTTTTATAGACTCTTGCGTGGATCTGCCTTTGGTCTGACTCAGATAATAGGCTCAATGGTTGACCATACTTGGTTTGAGCAATCTCTAGGGCGAAAATATTCTCTACTCTCTCTTTCATTTCGCGGGCTGCCTTATTGGTAAAAGTAACAGCTAAAATATTTTCAGGATCTACTTTGTGTTGACGTAGTAAATGCGCTATTCTATATGTTAAGGCTCTTGTTTTCCCAGAACCTGCCCCGGCTACAACCAATAGTGGGCCCGTAAAGTGTTCTACAGCAAGACGTTGAGATGGGTTAAGCTGTTCGAGATAGTTAGACATAGGGAGCAAAATCAATTAAGATAGTAAATATATACTGACAAATTTGAGATCTGACCTAAAAAAAAGTTCCAGGTCTTAACAAAAGAATAAGATATCCCACAAAACCAACTTCTTTATCTTACAATGAAGAAGGCGGAGACATAAAGTTTCCGTTCACTCCTCACACCACATTCCGCCCGTTGCATATTATCGGGCGGTTTCTTAAATAAAAGATGTATGTTAAGAAATGCTTGCTCAAATAGTTAAGTTTTATTGAATTAGCACTATTGACAGAAATGTGTTTTTAGGTGATTATTAAGATTGCTTAGGATTCATAGTTTATCTAAATCTCTGAATCAGTAAGTTCTCAAATCTAACTCAGTTAAATCAGAAGAAAAAAATTCGGATGAGACCTAAAAGGTTATAATTTAAACTGAGATTGGATTATTCAACTCAAAGATCAAATTAATCAATAAAAGGATTTTCGGTATGTCAGCAACTCCCGCAGTTACCGACTCAAGTTTTAAAAAAGAAGTTTTAGAGAGCAATGTCCCTGTATTAGTGGATTTCTGGGCTCCTTGGTGTGGTCCTTGTAGAATGGTAGCACCGGTAGTGGATGAAATTGCTGAACAGTACGCTGGACAAGTAAAGGTGGTTAAACTCAATACAGACGAAAACCCCAATACAGCTACTAATTATGGTATTCGTAGCATCCCCACTTTGATGCTATTTAAAGCAGGACAGAGAGTTGATATGGTTGTAGGTTCTGTACCCAAAACAACTCTGATCAACACAATTGAGAAATACCTCTAGAGGTTCTCTTTTTTTAAAGAACATTTTGAACAAGCGCTTTAGTTTCGATTAAAGCGCTTCTTTAATATCTCACAATCTCGACTACAATAAAGTGAGGTCTTCAATGTGAGTCTATGGTCTTGTCTGAATGGAATGAAGGGAAAAATTCAGTAACAGAAGAAGAGCTAGCCAAGTTTCTAGAAGAGTTACCAAGTCTAAAGCATAGCAAGTGGATAGGACGCTCACTAATGGCTCTAGTTAATATGAGTCATCAAGATCTAGAAAGACTAGATTGGAAAATTGTTACAGGAACACTGCAAGATCTAGAACAGGGGTTCAAACTATTCCATCCCTATCGTCATCGTCGTAAAGTCGCAATTTTTGGTTCAGCACGTATTCCAGCCGAAAATTCCGAATATCAACTAGCTTTAGAATTTTCCCGTCGTCTTACTGAACTAGGCTTTATGGTCTTAACAGGGGGTGGCGGTGGAATTATGCAAGCAGCTAATGAGGGTGCAACTAGAGAGCATTCTTTTGGACTGAATATTCAATTGCCTTTCGAGCAAGGAGCTAACCCCTACATCACCGGAGATGAAAAGCTTCTCTATTTTAAGTATTTCTTTACCCGTAAACTTTTTTTTCTGCGGGAAAGTGATGCTGTAGTTCTATTTCCCGGCGGTTTTGGTACGCAGGATGAAGCCTATGAGACCTTGACACTTTGTCAAACTGGTAAGTATGGCCCTGCACCTTTGGTTTTAATGGATGAACCAAACGGCAACTACTGGCAAAAATGGCACCAACACGCAATGGATGTATTTTTACCTAAAGGCCTAATTAGTGCTCAAGATACGAACTTTTATACTATAACAGATGATATAGAGGTTGCCTGCGAGACAATTTCTAGTTTTTACCGAGTCTACCATTCTAGTCGTTGTGTTGGGGATCAATTAGTGATCAGACTTAATTACCCTCTTTCTGATCAACAGGTCGAAGAACTCAACCAAGAGTATCAGAGTATCTTGCTTGAAGGGAAAATAACTAAAACAAAGGCTCTCCCTATTGAAGTAGGAGATGATACTGAAAACTTACCCCGTCTTCTACTTAATTTCAACCAAAAAGCTCAGGGGATGCTTTATCAAATGATTTGGAAGATTAACCGGATGACTATAGAGCATCCTTACCCCGCCCATCCAGAACAAAGATAGTTTGTACTTGGTACGGAGAGAGAGGGATTCGAACCCTCGTTAAGTTGCCCTAAACAGCATTTCCAGTGCTGCGCCTTCAACCGCTCGGCCATCTCTCCACATTTGGGTGCCACAGTTTTATTATTATATAATTAAAAAGGACTTTTTTGCAAGTAATTTAAGAAATATGGCCAAATATCATCAAATAAAAATTATTCATCGACAAGCAGGCAGAGAATATAATTTATTTTTAGCAGACGACAAGTATATATTATCTAGCGCTGAGAAAGAACTCCAAGAAGAATTACTACCTTTTGCCTGTCGCCAGGGTGCTTGCACCACTTGTGCGGTGAGAGTCTTGAGCGGGGAAATTGAGCAACCTGATGCAATGGGATTATCACTTGAGCTAAGAAAAAAAGGTTATGCTCTACTTTGTGTGAGTTATCCACGTTCAGACTTGCTCTTAGAAACACAAGATCCTGATGAAGTTTATGAATTACAATTTGGTCGTTATTTTGCCAGAGGCAAAGTCCGTTATAGTTTACCCCTAGATGAAGAGTAATAACATGAGTAAATTGAAACTATCAGAACAACAGCTAGAGATTTTTTTAGATATTGCCAGTGAAGCTGTTTTGGCGGCCGGGATCATCTTACAGACCAATTTGGGAAAACTAAAAAATATCCAAGAAAAAGGATGCGGGGACTTGGTTACCGAAGTAGATAAAGAAGCCGAAGTAGAAATTATTAGGGTACTAAAGCGTCACTTTCCTACTCACTCCATTCTAGCCGAAGAATCAGGACAGTTTACTAGTACTGAATCTGAATACCTTTGGGCTGTTGACCCCTTAGATGGCACCACTAACTATGCTCATGGTTATCCGGTTGCTTGTGTTTCAGTGGGTTTAATAATTGAAGGAGTACCTCAAATAGGAGCAGTTTATAATCCCTTTCGTCAGGAGTTATTTAGAGCAGCGACCGGACTAGGAGCAACTCTTAACCGTTTACCAATTAAAGTTTCTTTAACTAATCAACTCAGTCAAAGCCTTTTATTAACAGGCTTTGCCTATGACCGTCGTGAAACACCCGATAATAACTATAGAGAGTTTTGTCATTTAACCCATCTAACCCAAGGAGTACGCCGAAGCGGTTCAGCTGCCATTGATCTAACCGATGTTGCCTGTGGTAGAATAGATGGCTATTGGGAACGCGGTCTTAAACCTTGGGATATTGCAGCAGGCGTGGTAATTCTACAAGAAGCTGGTGGTAAAGTTACCGCTTATGACCAGAGTCCCTTAGTAATAGAATCAGGTAGGGTTTTAGCAACTAATAGCTGGATTCATGCAGAGCTAAGTAATGTACTGCTTGAAGCGAAGGACTCTAGAATACTTACCTAGCTATTTTGTACTAAATAATACTTAGGACAATTACATATGTCTTTTAGAATTCAGCAGGGATTATTCAAATATGATATTAAAGACTATTATGCAATACTAGGAGTCCCTCTAGATGCAGATGAGCAGCTAATTAGGAAACAATACCTAAAAATCGCTCGTAAACTACATCCTGATACTTGTAAATTTAAAACAGAAGTCGAAAGAAATTTAGCTAATCAGATTTTCTCACAATTAGTTTCTCTAGCCAATAAACAGCTATCTAGTGAAACAGTAAGGGTAGAGTATTTATTAGTACTTATGCAAACTGGGCAGAAAATAGCCAAAGATGGACAGGCTTTGACAATTACCAGCGAAACCAGTAAAAGACTTTATCAAGCTACTGGAAAGAAGCTTAATCTAGAATATCACCAAATCATCACAACCATCAGTGAAAATCAGTATGACAACATACAAGAAGCGATTAACAAAATTGCTGAGATTAGCGAGGTTAATCTAGTATATATAATGCAAAAGCAGGGAGAGAACGTTGCCTGGAAGCCAAAAACTCAAGAAGAACCAGGAATAGTAAACAGTACAACTCCAACGGCAGCTGACTCCACGACTGTAGCTTATCTCAAAAGAGCCGAAGAATATCTTGAGATCAATTTACCCGCTCAAGCCATGACTGAACTTAGGGATATTTTGAAGATGAACTCGAATGATAGCGCGGCTCATGCCTTAATGGGACTAGCCTACTTAAAGCAAAATCAAATAACAATGGCTAAAGTACATATTAATAAAGCTATACAGTCTAATGCTCAAGAACCGATGGCTATCAAAGCGAAGATAGCCCTAGATAAGGCCACCAGAGAAAAGTTGAAAAATGATCAAAGTCAAGCTTCTAGTAAATCTACTAATAAGGGAATCTTTAAGAACCTCTTTGGTGGTAAAAAGAGTTAAGAACAGATTTGCATAAGAGCCAATGATACACCAACCACCAGCCGGCGCACGTGACTTGCTTCCCCTAGAGGTAGCCCAAAAAAGCTGGATTAATGATCAATTACAACTAGTATTTCAACGCTGGGGTTATCAAAGAATAGTTACCTCAACCCTCGAATGGCTCGATACCCTAATGGCAGGAGGCGCAATTGATCTTAAAACAGTTATTCAACTGCAAAACGAGGCAGAACGCTCATTAGGACTCCGTCCAGAGTTAACTGCTTCTATAGCAAGAGCTGCAGTAACTCGCATGGCCGGTAATACATATCCGCAACGCCTTTGTTATCGTGCCAATATCTTTCGTAACCCACCTGTGGGAGATTATGGTAAACAATTAGAATTTTATCAAGCAGGCGTAGAATTACTCTTTGCGGGTGGAATTCTAGCAGATACAGAAATATTACTTTTAATTTTAGATAGTTTAGAAGCTTTAGGACTCAAAGACTGGCATTTAGTTCTAGGAGAAGTCAGTCTGACCCGTTCACTGTTAAATCTCTTTACCCCACCTTTACAAGCAGAAATAAGAGGCTGTATCGCTTATCTAGATAGGGTTAAATTAGAGAGCCTTAATTTTGGTTCAGCCGAATTAAAGCAGTTAGCTATGGAAATCTTTAATTTACGGGGTGTTCCTAGTCAGGTTTTAGAAAAAGTAGCTCAATTTCCTTTAGATGCAGTCGGGAAAAAAAGTGTTGAGCACTTAAAGTCTCTTTTAGATGGAAATCTCGGAAAAATTAGCTCATGCCAACAGTTACCACTTGTTTTAGACTTGAGCTTATTACAACCCTTTGACTACTACACAGGGATCATCTTTCAAATTGTTAAAGCAAAAAACTCCTCACAATTGCGCGTTTTAGGACAAGGCGGACGTTACGATCAACTCTTGGAACTATATCACCCTCAAAAGAAATCAGCCCCAGGAATAGGTTTTTCTTTCAATATTGAGGAGCTTCATCTGAGTCTTTTAGAAACTGGACAACTGCCGCAAACAACGCCACCGAGTGACTGGTTAATTGTCCCACAAACTCCCCAAGCAGAAGCTGCTGCCTTCATTTATGCCCAAACTCTTCGCTCTACTGAGCATTTAGTCAGGGTAGAAGTAGATTTAAGTCGAGGAGAAGCCGAGCAGATCAGGAAGTATGCCCGTACTTGTCGAATCACCCGTCTAGCTTGGATTTCAGTGGAAGGACCGCCAGTTATTGAAATAATTTAACTTGATTATAGTTAGAATTACACACTCATCCGTTCATAGATAGCAGAAGCAGAAGGTGAATAGCGAGTTAAATAATTAAAAATCCAGAATTTAATACAAGAATCAGCAATTACTGGAATAGTGGCAATAAAGCTTTTATTTAAGACTTGACTCTCAGGTAGTCCGAAATGATGAGTAATTCCCCCTAAAATAACATCCCATCCTTCTGCCGAGTGAAACCCGACGAACATATCAGTAATGAGGATAAATAGAAAGATCTTGGAGGGATCATTTAAGCTTAAAAACGCTCGATTGGCGAAGTTTCTCACAACGGCTAAACGCTTACGCCCAAAGAAGACAAGACCGATAAAGGCTAATAAGGCTAGACAATCTGCTAAAACATTTTTAAGTCCGTTTAGCTGTTTGTAGCGAGCTTCCCGCCACAATTCAATGACTTTTTCTTGTAAAACTTTTTCTTCAACTTCTTTTTTAACTTCAGCCTTGCCTATTGCTTTACCAATTAATCGTTTAATTTCTTGAGTTTCCCTAAACTCACTAAAGTCACGAATGAATTCTTCTTGAATTTCCAAAGCCAATTCAACTTTGGTTGGATTTCGCTCAAAATAATTGCCCAGTAGTGGATTTAAGACAAGATTTTTGGTTAAAATTTGTGTTACGATTGGTACCATCAACAACAATAATAACCATCTTGTAGCAATGCGATTTTGTAGACGTACTACTCGCAATTCCTGAATGACTTCTTTTTCGTATTTAGGACTGAACTCCTTACGGATTCTTTCGGCACCACCAAAAAGACGTGAAGGGTCACGCTGTTGTTTATGAGACTTGATTAATTTTGCTTCATCAGTTGAGTTGAGGACACCAAGAGTCCCCGCTTCTTGCTGTTCTATGGGTAAATCTGCTGCTTGAGTCTCTAGTACTTTTGGTACGACTGTTGGAACTTGCTCAGAGAAGATGTCAGAAAAGGATTGATTAAAATTGTTGTACTTAACTATTACTGATTCAATAAAGGCCAGCTTTTCGAGAATAATCGCCTCAGAGTCAACATGAGTAGCACTTTCAGTGCGATTTAGTGGACTGCTCGTTGGACGGTTGACCACAAAATTGGTGACGTTAAATCGGAGTAAACTGAAGCGGATTCTCAAAAGTTGACGCTCTAACTGCGTACGAAAGTAATCTGATACTGTCTTTCCTTTTTCGGGTAGTTCTGTAATGGCACCACTAGCAAAATGAGTATCTTCAATCTTTTTAATGGCAAGTGCGCCTTGATATGCGTCTTCTAGTGTATTCAAAGAGGCTCGATTAACCCATTTGTTCAGTCGTCGAGCTAAAGTAAATTCAGTCATTACTATAGGTTCAAAGGCGAATTTTAAACTTATGGTCTTATTTTATAACTTATTCAGTGTGCGGTTTGGAAAGTATTTCTATACTAAGATTATGGGTAATTATGTATTAATCTGTCATCTCAAATTAATGTTTGAAGTTGCAAAAGAAGTGTTATCTTTTTAATAGCAAAATTTTCAAACAGTTGATGAGAAATCTGACCAGAATATTTGGGTAAAAATTGCTCCTGTTATTCATGTGCCGGAAATCTACAATAAAATAAAGCAAGTAATGTAGGAGGTTATTATGGATTTAGAAGCGCTGCTGCTAGGTGTTGAGCCAATGGTGGCCTTAGGATTGGGTCTTGCTGCTCTTCTGGTTGCTCCTCTAGTCGGTGCCTTGGGAAATACAGAAGCTGGTCAGTCTCTGGTTGATTCTGGTCGAAGTATGACTAAACATGGCATTAGAATAGGAGTCGAAACCTTCAATAAGGTTCAAGAAACTTTAGCCGAAGTAGGGGAAAGTTGGAATGATCTAGTAGCTGAAGCTAAAGCAGAAGTAAAAGTTGAGCGAAACGCAGCTAAAGCTGAACAAGCAAGAAGAATAGAAATTGTTACCGATTAAGTAGCCTACAATTTAGGGGGGTACCCATTATTATGTCAGAGTCAGATTTATCAGAATATACCCCAGCCTCAAAAGTTCAAATATCCTCCCATGAAGCTTTCTGCAAATCTTTGAGTAAGATAACCGAGACTTTAGCTAAAGTAACTCAAGAAACAGGCGAGTCAATCTTTAAAACAGCCAGCGATAATGTTCAAAATCTTGTAGAAAACACTCAACAAACGATTACTGATAATGTTCAAAATCTTGTAGAAAACACTCAACAAACTATCCATAACCTCAGCCAAGTAGTAGACCCAAAGGTTATCGGCGGTGGTTTTGTGGGAATGTCTGCAGGAGAAGTGGTCGGTGGCACGCTCGGTGGCGCGCTCGGCTCGGTAATCGGACCAGGTGGAACGGTAGCAGGAGCAGCAGTGGGATCTTTTGCAGGTCAATTCGTGGGGTTTAAAATCGCCTCTGGTAAAAACATTCATTGGTCAGGGTTAGCAAAAACTGATAATGCAGACCTTTTAGATGAAGAATCAGCACTCAAGACTCAAAAATCTACATCAATTTAACTTATGACGGCCGCTAAAAAAGTTATTTCAACCCCTCGTGTTAAAAGTTTAGTAAAAGCAGCTATTGTTCCTAAACCTCATCTATTCTCGAATAATTATGAAATTGTTCATCAAATCGAAGGACGCTGGCGCATCAAAATAGCTAAGTTGCACTATGATGCTGATTACGCATTTCATCTTGTACAACTACTAAAAGATAACAATTGGGTTACTCAGGTTCGCCTGAATGCAGCGGCTGGTTCTATCGTTATTGAGTACGATTCTGAAAAAGTTTCTAGACCAATATTAAGTAATTTTATACTAATAAAAATGGAGGAAGCTGAGCGAGGAGATTTACCCCCTATTGAGACCAAGCAAGAACCATCTTCAGTAGATGAAATTGACATTGCTAAGCGAATAGGTATCCCTATAGCCAGTTTAATCCTCGCTCTAATAGCGGCTCCTTTAGAACTTCCCCCCCTTGTGGTGGGACTGTTTATTCTGGGAGCCAGTTTTCCGGCTTACCATAGAGCTTGGCAAGCAATCACTCAAGAAAAAGAACTGGGTGTAGATTTTCTCGATTCAGTAGCAATAAGTCTTTCGGTCGCGCAAGGACATTTTATTGCGCCTGCTTTAATGATCAGTCTTGTTGAGTCTGGAGAAGTGATTAGAGATACCACAGCGCGCGGATCAGATCGGCAGACCTATAACCTATTAAAGAGTTTAGGGCAATACGCTTGGATTGTTAAAGGGAATATAGAAGTACAAGTTCCTCTTAAACAGATTCAACCAGGAGATTCAGTAGTCGTCTATCCAGGAGATCTGATCCCGATTGATGGCAAAATTTTAAAGGGACAAGCTCTGATCGACCAAAATAAATTAACAGGAGAATCGGTGCCCGTCCACTGTAGCGTAAATGATGAAGTTTATGCCTCTACCCTAGTAGTAGAAGGACAATTAACGATTCTAGCAGAACAGATAGGACAGAAAACCCGCGCCGGACAAGTGGTAGAATTAATACAGGCTGCCCCTATCCACGATACCCGCATTGAAAACTACGCCACTAAGTTTGCCAATTTTGCTGTTTTACCTACCCTGTTTTTTAGTGGTGCAATCTTCGCCTTGACCGGAGATTTAGCTAGAACTACCGCCCTAGTAACCTTGGATTTTGGCACAGGGATTAGGGTGTCCGTACCAACTACAGTCTTAGCAGGACTAACTCATGCAGCGCGCACAGGGGTCTATATACGCAGTGGCAGAGCCATTGAAATGCTAGCTAAAGTAGATTGTGTAGTCTTTGATAAAACAGGCACCCTGACCCA
>CASBQB010000322.1 GCA_949127655.1 Chroococcales cyanobacterium PMM_0086
CCTTCTGCTTGAGAACTAAATTGTCCATGTGTGGCTAAGTGAACAACCGAAAAAGGTGCTGAGTTCATATTATAGCCTAAGTTGTCTTTAGTAAATTTCTGATTTAGCAGTTCTACGTTACTAGAGTTTTGTAATTGAATCTCTTTTAGTTCCTGGGGGACAAATGGCAAGGCTGGAAAATTGCCCCTTGCTTCACTCAGTCCAGCAACTAGGGTTTGAGATGTGTACTGTCTCAATGGTTGCGGGTCAAGTAGTTGTAGGCTTGGAATCAGGGCAATACTGTACTTTTCTACAAGATATTTTTGACCATCGTTAAGTACAGACATAGGAACATTTCTTAAGGCACTGTCTAAGACAAAGACTAAGGTTTTGATCTGACTTTGCTCTAAATCTGCTTCAGCAGGACGTAATATCCAGTTGTAGACTATTTGTGCTAGGTCTAGTGTTTGTCCATTGTTAGCCTCTGTCAATGATTCAGTCAATACTGCTAGGGTTCTTTCAACTTCTTCCTTGTCTTTTATTGGGGTAGTATAATGGCGTAGGGGTTGCTTTGGTAATTTGAGAATGATTTCAAAACGATCTTCTAAAAGAATTGGGTAAATCACTGCAGCAGTAGGGTCATTTTTGTCGGTCACTTGGTCAATGACTACAGGGTTAGCATCAAGACAGACCAAACGAAAGAAGTTTTCTAACTCAGCTAGTTGCAAGGAATCAATGGTTTGACGTGCTAGCTGTATGTTTTCAAGTGGTATGTCCTCGGCTGTTTCTTTGGGTTTTAGCAACAACCCTACATACTCTCGATAAATAGGTTCGATACTTTCCCGAAAGGTAAACTGAATTTCTGGGTTGATAGAAATTAGGTCACTGCGTAAAGATTTAAGTGTGTTGACGGCCTGTTCATATGATTGAAGTGCTTCTTGGCTTTTTCCTTGCGCTTTTAGCAGTCTTCCTTGCTGCCATTGCCACTGATAGGTTAAATCTGAGGACTGACTCTGCCAAGATTTAGACAATGCCTGTTGAGTATATTGATTAGCTTGTTGCCATTCTCCTTGACTCTCATATATCCTTCCTAATAAGCCAGCCACAGATGACTGAGTTCGTCTATCTTCAATTTGGGCCCCGTCTTGAGAAACATTTTCTAATATTTGAATAGCTTCTCTCAAGGAGGCTGGATCAACAGATGATAAATCAGCTTTTTTAGGATTGAGACAGCTTAGATTTTTTTGCTTTAAACAGAGCATATTTTTAGCATAATTTATCTTTGTAAAAAATGCTTCTCTACTGGTAATCAGCTTAGGTAAATAACTTTTGATTTGAGATATTAAGAGTTGTGCTTGCTCCCATTTTTCGTCCTCCATTAATAACTCTATCTGATTAAGTTGAGATTGAATTTGAAGAGTAGATAAAGATAATCTGGCTGCTTTCTGATAGTTTAATAAGGCTTTTTCTCGATAAATTTTCTCTTCTCGATAATCTTCTATTTCTTGTGCTCTATTAGCTATAGAGCGTTGTGTGTTTCCTAAATTGAGTAAAGTTTTACCTTCTTCTTGGGGTAAGTTTCTTTTTTGCACAATATCTAAACTGGCTTGTAGAACTTTTTCAGATTTTTTAAAGTCCCCAATAACCCTTAAAACATTTCCTAAACTTCTCAAGGCTTTTGCTTGATGAAGATGATTAGCTGAGTCTTCTAATGTTTCTTGTTTAATAGTTGCTATTTCTTGCTCTGATATATAACATTCTGGCTGTTTTAAACCTAATGTTTCTAGTAAAGTTTGGCAAGCTCTCGGATAGAGACCTAAATCTTGCATAGCTTGCGCTTGATTGATTTGATTACTCTTTTTATCTTCTGAATTAACATAGAGATTAGCTGCTTGCCGCCATATATTTAAAGCAGCTTGAGATTGCCCTATTTTTTGCTTAAATTGTCCTTGAATATCCAAAGTTTGGGCTAAGATTCGCTGTTGTTCTGTGGTTGTTTGTGACCCATTGAGAACTTCTAGACTTTGACTGATGGCTTGATTGGCTGTTTCCCACTCTCCTAGCTGTTGATAGGTTAAAGAAAGGTTACTTAAGGCTGTTGCTTGATTGAGAGAGTTATCTGGTAATATTTCTATTGCTTGTTGCCAAATAGGTATCGCTTCTCTAAATTGTCCTGCCTGATATAGTTGCTTACCTTGCTCTAGAAGTTGTAGAGGATCTGTAGATTGAACCTGCGCAAAGACACGCCCACTAATAGTCAGGGAAAGAGAAAATAGTAAAATTAGCAATAAGTATTTTAGTTTTAGTATTTTTAGTTTAATTCTTGGCATGGTTATTAAAGAATAATACTTTTAAATCTTTTCTATTTAAAGAAAATTGTACAACCTTTCAAGGCAGAAATGGAGACTAAGTGTGATTAGTCTCCGACTGATAATAATTTTTTAGTTGGCTGGGACTTGATAGAGTTTAAGGTTGGATTGAATAAGATATAGAAGATATGTTGTAGATAGACTAACCATTGCAAGCTACTCTAGCAATACGTCCTCCTATAGTGCCACTAGATAAGCCTACCCCATCAGGTAACCAATTCCAGCCGTAGTATGGAGATTTTACGTCATATGGTCGGCAAGAAGCCACTGCAGGATATTTACGACTATCTCCTCTGGTACTGAGCCAAAAGCGGACATGTCTCAAGCCTTCTGATGAATAATATTCTTCTCGATTGTCTAAGTCTACCTGATAAACTGTTCCATCGTCTTTTCTGGCTGCATTAACTAGATCTTGAGCTTGGGCAAGATTGACAGAAGGAAAAGTAGTTGCTAGAATAACGCCGCAGGTTAAGAAAATTTTACGCATCATAAAAAACTCCTTGTTGTTTTTTGTTCTGTCGATTTATCTTTCTCGATAGTCAGGGGTTATGCAGTTTTATTTTAAATCTGCTTGATAGACAAGCTAAAAGCAAGCGCCCTTAAGTATATAGATATTAAATACAGGGTGATTAACCTGTTAATTAGAAGAACAAGTGAGAGGAGAATTAACTGGTCGGTTAGCAGCATTACCTGTGGGATAGGCCACTAAAACTATCTCTCCCTTTTCATTCTTTTGCCATCCTTGCGCTGGTACTA
>CASBQB010000323.1 GCA_949127655.1 Chroococcales cyanobacterium PMM_0086
GGAAACTTCATCCCACCTGCCCCCGTTTTTATCTCTCGTATTCATGTTCGCTATAGTCGGGGTACTTTTCCAGAAGATTTGCAGTTTCAAGCAACAGGAAACCGAGATTCATTCCAAGGACGTTATATTATCCGTCATCCCTATCGAGGAGAAGATAACTGCACAGCCATGTCAAGTTATAAACAGTCTTTGCGTAGTCGTCAAGAACAAGAAGCGACAACTTTAGCCAAATTAACTGGCTGGGACTTGAATACTATTCGGAGTAAGATTACTTTTCCTACCTCAGAACAGGTTCCTTGGTGGCGTAAATTATGGGGTTTTGTGAGACAAATATTTAAGATTGCTTAAAATCCTTAATTATGCTTTGGCAAAAAATAGTAAAACAGACTGAATATGCCCTTTCAACTGGTGCATTACATCCTATTCCTACAGAAACTCGTTATCTCCATCAAGCAGAAATAGACTTTATTGTGCGTATTTCTGGCAACATAGAACGTAAAAAAGTAGCCTCTCTAAAACAGCAAAATAAGGGTATTAATCCTTTCTTACCATATGAAGAAGACCTTTTTATTACTGATCTTTCCGAGACTCATCTCTGTCTGCTCAATAAGTTTAATGTAGTAGATCATCATATTTTAATTATTACTAAGGCTTTTGAGGAACAAGACTCACTACTGACTCTAGAAGATTTTGCCGCTCTTTGGCTCTGTTTAAGTCAAATAGAGGGTCTAGGTTTCTATAATGGGGGTAAATTAGCAGGCTCTAGTCAAAAACACAAGCATCTACAAGTTGTTCCTTTACCCTTATCTTTAGAACAAACCTCCATCCCCATAGCAAGAGTAATTAATTCTACTTCGACAACAGAAGGCATTACTAACAGTCTCGAACTACCTTTTATTCACGCTATCGTTCACCTCAAGTCAGAGAGATTACAAATAGAACCTGCCCATTATCTCTTAGAATCCTATCAAACCTTACTAAAGGCTGTTGGGGATACCGCCTATAATCTTTTAGTAACAAGTCGTTGGATGCTTCTAGTTCCCCGTAGTCAAGAGAGTAGACTGAAAATCTCTATTAACTCCTTGGGTTTTGCTGGCTGTTTTTTTGTGCGTAACTTAGAACAGTTTAAAAAACTAGAAGAATATGGACCTCTCAAATTACTAAGGGATGTCGGTTATTCCAAGAAGAGAGACTAAAGCAGTTTTTTTGTGGTCAGTCCACAAGAGAGGAGACTGACCAATTATGACTATTTAACTGTTGCTTTAGCCACGATCGCCTTAACCATGACATTCCCAACACCCTTGATTTCCTTCGCTAATGGTTTAATCTTGTTCAGTTGGGCTTGATTTTGGACAGTACCGGCTACTATAATAGTACCATCTTTGATATCTACAGTTAGTTTTCCTTCGGGTATATTGGCCTCTAATTTGCTACGAACTTCGCTTGTAAGATCTCTATCGTCTCGTTTTTGTTCATCGCCGCCTATTTTGTTACGTTGCTCTCTTGCTCGGATATCTGCATTCAGTTGTTGCTTACGAACATCCCCTTGAGTATCATTTTTTGCGTCCTTGATTTCTTGCTTTGTAGCAACTTTTCCATTACCATCTGTAGAATCGGGGGCACTTGCTGTTGTTTTAGCTTCATTACAAGCTGAAGCAGCAAACAATACAAATCCGCTCATTAGAAGGGGAAATATTGTCTTATTCATTTTGTTACTCCTAGAATTATGTGTGATCGATGCGAAAGTTCCCTGGCCTAGAGTAAGGATTTGAGCTTATAATTGGCTCAATTAGTTATAGACATTCCATTCTTCAATTCCGCGATTCTTGAGAATTAAGGCAGCGCGTTGGATGTCTAGCTCTGAACCTTCTACAATGACTAAATATCTACCTTGAGATACGCGCTCATTATATATCTTGGCTTCCTCTTCAGGAATACCTAGGCCAACCAACCCACCTAGAAGACCACCTGCTGCAGCCCCAATAGCAGTCCCAGAAAGCGTTGTAGCTATAGCTGTTGCTGCTGCACCTGCCAACATGATAGGTCCTAGTCCAGGAATGGCAATAACACCCAACCCAACTAATAAACCTGTTAAACCGCCCACAGTGCCACCAGTCAGCGCACCTTTTTTAGCTCCTTTTTCACTTTCATCGTCATTCGCTGTGCGAGTTTCTGAATCACTCAGAGGAAAACCTCCCACAGTACTAGTAGCTAGTTCGCCTTCGGTCTCATGGACTCTTTGACTTTGGGTTAAACTATCACTGCTAGTGTTCCCAGCAACGTCACGTCCCACCAGTGAAACTCGCTTCATGTCAAACCCGTTCTCTATCAATTCACGTAAAGCTGATTCAGCGGCATTGTAGGTTGAAAATGTTCCTATAGCGCGTCTATCTTGTACTAAAACCATTTGTCTCTCCAGCTAAAAAATAACTCTTTAATACAATCCTGACAAAGGGCTGTTTGAAATAATGTCTATTTAAGTGTTCTAGAATGGTTGAATTGTCTAAGTTGTTGCCAACTTTGATGATCTCTATCTATGGTGAGAGATTCCTGGTTTTTTAGTTTTACTGTATCTTTCCATCATGCAAAGGGTTAGCTACAGCATAATCAGATTTCAGTACCTATTTCCCATATAATGTACTTTTTAATGTAATAACA
>CASBQB010000324.1 GCA_949127655.1 Chroococcales cyanobacterium PMM_0086
AGTCATGATCTTTGGTTTTTAACGGAAAGTGTCAGATGGGGTTTCTTGCCTCCAGATACTCTAGGTAAAGCGAAAGAATGGATCGACAAAGTGAACAGGGAAGACCTTTGGAAAGAAGCTGCCAAAGAATTAGGTGTTGCGGCCGCTGACATTCCCACAAGCACATCTAGAGGGGTTGAAACCTTCTTTGATGGGATTAAATTTGACCCAGAAAAACCCGAAGCCTATCTCAAAAGTTTAGCCATTAAAAAAGCCTAAAAAAAGGAGCCATAACCATGACAACTACATTGAGAACCAGAAATAACAGAACATTAGACAATCCCTTTGCTAAATTTTGGAAAAAGCACTCACCAGACATCATACCGCCAATAGTTGGAATCGTTGGATTCTTATTACTTTGGCAAATCTTATCCAGCACGGGAATACTCGCATTACCTGGTCCATTAAACCTCTTTACTAATGAGCGGACACGTACCTATTTAATGTATCCTTTCTTTGATCGTGGAGGCACTGATAAGGGGTTATTTTGGCAAGCTCTCGAAAGTTTAAAAAGGGTTTTAATCGGTTATTCTTTTGCTGCAGTCATTGGGGTCAGCGTTGGGATTTTTATAGGCTTAAATCGCTTTATGAACAAAGCACTAGATCCCATTTTTCAATTCTTACGTACAGTTCCTCCTTTAGCTTGGGTTCCTCTAGCTTTAGCAGCTTTAAAACAGAATCAACCTGCTGCCTTATTTGTCATCTTTATTACAGCAGTTTGGCCGATATTAATTAACACTGCTGTAGGTGTACAACAGATTCCCAAAGACTACCTCAATGTCAGACAAGTTCTGCAATTATCTAACCAAACATTCTTTTTGAAAATTCTCTTTCCCTCTGCCTTACCCTACATTTTTACAGGCTTAAGAATTGCTGTGGGTTTAGCTTGGTTAGCCATTATTGCTGCAGAAATTGTCATGTCAGGTATTGTCGGAATTGGCTTTTTTATCTGGGATGCTTATCAGAATAACTACACAGGTGATATTATTTTAGCCCTGATTTATATCGGTGGAATAGGGTTAATTTTAGACCGTATAGTCGCCTATTTACAAACTCTAATAGCACCAGGAGAATAATCGCGCTTCTCACCCCTCAAGCCCTTTCCCAGAAAGAAAAGGGGCGCAGTAAATAGTTAATATTCGATCAGGAGTAAATAAATGAGTACTTTCGTAGCAATTGATAACATTGAAAAAGTTTTCCATTTAACTAATGGTGGGGAGTATATTGCCCTAAAAGGAATAGATTTAGAAATTAAAAAAGGTGAATTTGTCTGTTTAATTGGTCACTCAGGCTGCGGTAAATCAACCCTTTTAAATATGATAGCTGGACTAGATTTACCCACAGATGGAATAGTGACCCTAGAAGGAGAACAGATTAAAACACCAGGACCTGAAAGAATGGTCGTCTTTCAAAACTATTCCCTGCTTCCCTGGTTAACTGTCAGGCAAAATATCGCCCTAGCAGTAGAAGAAGTAATGGCAGGAATGTCAAAAAAAGAAAAGGATGAAATAATAGAACAGCACGTTGATTTAGTCGGTTTACGTCATGCAGTGGACAAGAAACCGAGTGAATTATCAGGAGGAATGAAACAAAGAGTTGCTATTGCGCGTGCATTATCTATTCGACCTAAATTACTCCTTTTAGATGAACCCTTTGGGGCATTAGATGCCTTAACAAGAGGTAATCTACAAGCACAATTAATGCGTATCTGTGATGAATATCAGCTAACATCGGTTATGGTCACACATGATGTAGATGAAGCAGTCTTATTATCTGATCGGATCGTCATGCTCACTAATGGACCTTCTTCTAAAATTGGGGGCATCTTAGAAGTAGATATACCCCGTCCTCGTCAAAGAATGGAAGTAGTTAATCATCCTAGTTACTATAGTTTACGCAGTGAGATTATCTACTTCCTCAATCAACAGAAAAGAGTCAAAAAAATACGTGCCCAAAAAGTAGCCACAGTCGCTCGTCATGGCTTAGAAAAGGTTAACTTATCAATTGGTTATGTACCCCTGACTGCTTGCGCACCCGTTGTGGTAGCTAAAGAAAAAGGCTTCTTTCTCAAACATGGTCTAGATGAAGTCTCCCTAGTCAGAGAAACTTCCTGGAGAGGTATTGTCGATGGCATGGCAGGAGGTTACTTAGACGCGGCTCAAATGCCCGCAGGAATGCCAGCTTGGTTAACAGTAGGGGGGCACCAAGAACAGCTATTACCCACCGTTACAGCCTTAACTATGACCCGCAATGGCAACGCTATTACCCTTTCTCAAGACTTCTATCAAAAGGGGGTTCAGAGCGCCCAAACTTACCGCGAAATGTTACTAGGACTAGAAGGAGAAAAGCATCGTCTAGGAATAGTTCACCCATCCTCTATGCACAATATATTGCTGCGTTACTGGTTAGCTGCAGCAGGAATAGATCCAGATCAAGACGTGGAATTAAAAAACATCCCACCTGCCCAAATGGTCGTTGATCTCAAAAAAGGTACTATTGATGGCTATTGTGTAGGAGAACCCTGGAACCTTCGTGCAGCAACCGAGGGGGTAGGTTTTACGGTGGCGACAGATTTGGAAATTTGGCAGGGTCATCCAGGTAAGGTTCTCGGTGTACGGGAAGACTGGGCTAGTACTTATCCCAATACTCACATTGCTCTAGTTAAGGCACTCCTAGAAGCTTGTCAGTATTGCAGCGATCCTCTAAACGAACAGGAGATACGGGTGATGCTCGCTGATCGTCAATATTTAAGCACTGATATAGACTACATACAACTAGGTGATCCGAATGCCCATACTTGCAGTCTAGATACACCGATGCGAGAATACGCACATCATCTATTTTTTGGGGAAAATGTCAACCGACCAAGCAGAACCGAACATCTTTGGATGATTACACAGATGGCCCGTTGGGGAGATATTGCGTTTCCTCGTAACTGGGTAGAAATTTTAGAAAGAGTCTGTCGGGTCAGTGTTTTTAGTACTGCAGCTAGAGAACTAGGGCTGATGGATATTAAATATGGCAATACCTCCATTAATCTCTTTGATGGGGTCAAATTTAACCCAGAAGACCCCATTGGATACCTGAACAGTGTGGGGATTAAACGTAACATAACCATGGCCGAGATTCATTTAGAACTACCTAGAACCATTGCAGCTTAAAGCAGAAGGAGAAATCAAATAATGTTGAAACTAGAAGAACAAGACTCAGTGATCGTGCAACCTTCCTCAAAAGAAGCCTTTCTAAAAATAGAAGGAGTTACTAAAGTCTATCCAACACCAAGAGGACCCTATACAGTTTTAGATGGTGTTAACCTTTCGGTCGGTCAAGGTGAGTTTATCTGTGTGATCGGTCACTCTGGTTGTGGAAAGTCAACCCTTCTCAATATGGTCTCTGGGTTTTCCCATCCTACAGAGGGATCAGTCACTCTCAAGGGCAAAGAGATTGAAAAACCAGGACCTGATCGAATGGTTGTCTTTCAGAATTATGCCTTACTTCCCTGGTTGAGTGTCTTTGAAAATGTCTATTTAGCAGTAGATTCAGTTTTCCCTCAAAAAATAGAAGCCGAAAAACGCTCTATAGTCAGAGATCATCTAGCTTTAGTCGGTCTAACAGAAGCAGCAGATAAGAAACCTCAACAGATCTCAGGAGGGATGAAACAAAGGGTATCTATTGCGCGCGCTTTATCTATTCGTCCAGAAGTCTTGATTCTAGATGAGCCTTTTGGTGCACTTGATCCTATTACGAAAGAGGAATTACAGGAAGAGTTACTCAATATCTGGAATGAATGTAAATGTACAGTCTTGATGATTACACATGATATTGATGAAGCTCTCTTTTTAGCTGATCGACTAGTTATGATGACTAATGGTCCTGCAGCTAAAATAGGAGAAGTCCTGACTATTCCCTTTGGTAGACCTAGAGATCGGGATCGCATCATGGAAGATCCTCAATATTATGATCTGCGTAATTATGCCCTAGACTTTCTTTATAATCGTTTTGCTCATGATGATGAGTAATGACTCCTGAATACATACTTGTCTTTTTTTCCCCTCGTCAAACTTTGATGAGGGTGTTAGTCACCTCTGCATATTCTGTAAACTGGTGCTTAAAAGTACAGTAAAACCCAAGCACCATACATTCTAAATGACTCCTTTAATGCACTCAACTAACCGTTCTATTTCAGTAGCTATTGTAAAGTAATGTACGCAAGCTCTAAGACAATTAGGATCTGGTAAAGTTCTTAAAAAGAAGCCCTTTTGTTCTAAAGCTTGCACAATTTCTATATGAGATAAACGACTCTCTACCCTAAAAGAGACTAGTCCAGCTTCCGGGGGGGATGTCTTCAGACATTCTATTTCTGGTACATCAGATAAACTTTGCCAAAGATGTCCACTTAATTGGGCAAGTTGCTCATAGCGATCTGCTGTAGTGGCCCATTCTTGATGAATAACTAAAGCTGCCCTGAGTCCTTCATACTGAGGGTAAGCACTTGTGGACATTTCAAATCTTTGACCGTCTTCCCTTAAGCTAATTTTACCTTCATGTTCGTAGATACTTCGCCAGCCTAAAAAGGTCGGGCGTATTGTTTTAAAAGCTTCTGGGCTAATATATAAACCCCCCACACCAGCTGGACCACATAGCCATTTATGCCCTGTAAAGGCGTAAAAATCGGCTTTGAGTTCAGTTAAGTTTAAATCTAGTA
This sequence comes from Chroococcales cyanobacterium PMM_0086, assembly GCA_949127655.1. Taxonomy (GTDB): domain Bacteria; phylum Cyanobacteriota; class Cyanobacteriia; order Cyanobacteriales; family Microcystaceae; genus CAISPN01. The sequence continues at coordinate 4,745 of CASBQB010000324.1, forward strand.
CCCCCACAGATTGGGCTGCATCCACTAAAACCCGTACTGGATTTTCTGCTGCTTGGTAGGAATGACAGAGTGCAACTATCTCTTTAAGGGGTAAGACTTGTCCAGTATTCCAAAGAACATGACTAAGTACTACTAGACGAGTTTTGGGAGTGAGTGACTGGGCTATCGTTTCTAGGGGATCGCCTTGGTTAAGTGTCTCTTTAATATTTGCATAGTCGATGACCAAGTTAAAACGATGTGCTACTTCTTGGATAATTGCGATGAGTCCAGGATGTTCACAGTCAGTTACTAATATATGGTCTCCTGCTTGCCAAGAGGTACCCCAGAGGGCAATATTACAGCCTCCTGTCACATTTTCAGTTAGAGTCAGCGTCTCGGCTGGCACCTGTAACTCTTGGGCTAAATCATTTCTTAATAAGGCAATTCTTTTTTGCAGCCAGGCATTAATTTTGAGAGAGAAAGGGCCTTTAAGTTGTAGGTAATTATGAGCATCGATAATCGCTTCTAATGAGGCCTGGGGTAATGTTCCCTGTCCCCCAAAATTAAAGTAAACTTTGTTGTGTAGTCCTGGAAAAGCTTGGCGGTGTTCTTCTAAAGTAAAGTTACGATCTTCCGTGTCAAGCATAGCGAGCGAATTATTTTAGTAAGTCTGAGTTTTCTAGCTCCTTAAGTTTCTAAGCCTGTAGCTTGCGTTAATTTTAAGAGCACCTCTCAATTTTACTTTAATTTTTCTACTTGTTCTACGCAGTATTTCGTTAAGCCGCTCTTTCTCATATCAATACTATTGCCATAAAGATAAGAACTAAGTTAAATTTAATTAAGCTAGAATAACCAAATATAAAAAATATGCTAGCCCGCTTGACAAAATTACACCAATAAGCTAAACAAATTTTGAAAGAGAGAAAAATATGAAAATATCCTGGAGAGTATTACTACTATGGACGTTACCAATACTAGTGATTGGTTTTTTCTTCTGGCAAGGTTTATTTACGCCAGCCGCGAGTAGTCCTGGTCTGAATACAGCTAATACCCGCATGACCTACGGGCGATTTCTGGAATATTTAGATTCTGATCGGCTGTTAAGTGTAGACCTCTATGATGGAGGGCGCACAGCAATAGTACAAGCAGTAGACCCAGATATTGCCAATCGTGTGATCCGCTCAAGAGTTGACTTACCATCTAATTCACCAGAATTGATCTCTAGTTTGAGAGCCGCTAAAATAAGTTTTGATACTCATCCTAGTCGAGATGATGGAGCGATCTGGGGCTTTTTAGGTAACTTGATTTTCCCTATTTTATTGATTGCTTCTCTGTTTTTTCTTTTCCGTCGTTCTAGCAACTTACCCGGTGGACCTGGACAGGCGATGAATTTTGGTAAGTCTCGCGCTCGTTTTCAAATGGAAGCGAAAACAGGTATTAAATTTGACGATGTAGCAGGTATTGACGAAGCCAAAGAGGAACTACAAGAAGTAGTAACCTTTTTAAAACAACCTGAGAAATTTACAGCAGTAGGGGCGAAAATTCCTAAAGGAGTGCTTTTAGTTGGACCACCAGGAACAGGGAAAACCCTACTAGCTAAAGCAATTGCTGGGGAAGCAGGGGTACCATTTTTTAGTATTTCTGGGTCTGAATTCGTAGAGATGTTTGTGGGGGTAGGTGCATCAAGGGTTAGAGATCTCTTCAAAAAAGCCAAAGAAAATGCTCCTTGTTTAATATTCATTGATGAAATTGATGCTGTAGGTCGTCAACGAGGTGCGGGAATAGGTGGGGGAAACGATGAAAGAGAACAGACCCTCAATCAACTTCTCACAGAAATGGATGGTTTTGAAGGCAATACAGGCATTATTATTATTGCCGCTACTAACCGTCCAGATGTTCTAGATTCAGCACTGTTACGTCCAGGACGTTTTGACAGACAAGTGAGTGTTGATAGTCCTGACTTTAAAGGTCGTTTAGCTATTCTAGAAGTACACGCCCGCAACAAGAAAATCGCTCCAGATGTCTCTATTGAATCAGTTGCTCGCCGTACTCCCGGATTTAGTGGCGCGGATCTAGCTAATTTGCTCAATGAAGCAGCTATTTTGACAGCTAGAAGACGCAAAGAAGCAATTACTCTCTTAGAGATAGATGATGCTGTGGATCGGGTGGTCGCTGGAATGGAGGGAACTCCTCTAATTGATAGTAAAAGTAAGCGTTTAATTGCTTACCATGAAGTTGGTCATGCTTTAGTAGGGACTGTATTAAAGGAGCATGATCCAGTACAAAAAGTCACTTTAATTCCTCGTGGACAGGCCCAAGGACTAACTTGGTTCATGCCGACAGAAGAGCAGGGTTTAATTACTAAATCTCAACTGATGGCCCGCATTGCTGGTGCTATGGGGGGTCGTGCGGCTGAAGAAGAGGTATTTGGTTATGATGAGGTGACAACTGGTGCTGGAGGCGATTTACAGCAGGTGACTGAAATGGCCCGTCAGATGGTTACTCGTTTCGGCATGAGTTCCCTTGGACTTATATCTTTAGAAAGTTCTTCCGGTGAAATCTTCTTAGGTGGCGGTTTCATGGCTCGTTCTGAGTATTCCGAACAAGTAGCTACTCGGATCGATGATCAAGTTCGCACCATTATTGAAGAGGGTCACGACATAGCTTGTCAGTTAGTTCGGGACAACCGCGAATTAGTGGATCGTCTAGTTGATTTGTTAATTGAGCAAGAAAGTATAGATGGACAGGAGTTTCGTAAAATAGTATCTGAGTATACAGAAGTTCCTGAAAAAGAGCAGTTTGTTCCTCAACTGTAGTTTTTTTGTGTACAGCAAAGCCCCGTCTAGATTTTAGATGGGGCTTTTAAATTGATCCTCTTGACTAAATACTTAAATTTATGATTAAATAGTTAATGCCATTTTAGATTTGGGGATGTGGCTCAGTGGATAGAGCAACCGCCTTCTAAGCGGTCGGTCATTGGTTCGAGTCCAATCATCCCCGTTGCAAATGTATTGCCTCAATACTCCAGTCAGGACGAAGGTTCTGGGCTTTTCCCAAATAAGTATGATACATTTGGGACTGAGGTTTAAGAGTATTAACATACATCAAGATCCGAATACAGCGTTCTAAACTGCCCTCGACAAACATTTGTTGAACGTCAAGCAAGGGAATGTTTTCCCAATGAGGTCGTTCACGGGCTACAGAAGCAGGAAATAGAGCGTCGAGATCCCTTGTAGCAGTAAAGATCACACTGATGATGTCATCGGGTTCTAGTTCGTTATGAATTTCTAGAGCATCTAGCAATTCACTGACCACTTGCCTAATAGCTTCTACTGTATTTTCTGGGGCTGTAGTTGCTCCACGAATTGCCCGCACTTTCCACATTAGGTATTTTATCCTCCGCGAGTTCAAGTTAATTGTATGCCCATATCTACAATGATGAGTGAATCTGCTACATAAAACTGATATAACGCGATAAAAACCGCATTAATGTTTACTTCCTGCTTCGCTCAAGGGAGACCCTTCGGGCTGTTGACCAAAGGTCAACGCTGAAGCCCAACGAGTTCATATCTACTCAGATTGATGGCTGCATTCAAGTCACGATTTATACTTAGACCACAGTTTGAACAACAATAAGTCCTATCTTTTAGAGTTAAATCTTCTTTTTTATAACCACAATTTGAACACGATTTACTAGAAGGATAAAATCTGTAAGCAACAATTAATTCATTGCCTTGAATCTCCTTTTTATATTCTAGTTGTCTTCTAAATACCCTTCGGGCGGCTACGCCTACATAAAAGCCTTGCTCACTTATCGCTCCTGCTAATTTATGGTTAGTCATCATTCCTGACACATTTAAGTCTTCTATGACTATCACTTCAAAATTATTAGTTAAATAGTTGGTTAGCTTATGAAGTAAATCTCTTCTAATATTAGAAGCTTTTTGATATAGCTTAGCTATCTTTACTTGAAGTCTTTTCCAGTTTTTCGATTTGATTATCTGATTTCGACCCAACCATTGTAACCTAGCTATCCTTTGTTTTAGTTCCTTCAACTTCTGGTTAGTCTTAAATACTTCACCTGTTGATAAAATTGCTAAGTCCTTCAATCCCAGGTCTATTCCTATTGTTTGAGTAGATTTAGGATTAATTTGTCTTTCTTGTTCATAGGCACAACTTAAATACCACCCATCAGCTTCGTGGGAAATCGTTACTTTTTTCACTTGACAATCTGGGAGACTTTCGTAGGTTTTAATATTTCCTATAAATGGTAACTTGGTTTTCGTTCCCTTTAATTTTATTGGTCTTCCACAATTGTCTATTGTAAAACTATCTCCCTGATTCTTTTTCTTGAATCTTGGAAATTTACTAACTTTATTTTTCCAACGAGTTAAAGCGTTACTTAAATCAATAAAAGCATACTGATAAACTCTAGATGAGAGATTTTTTGTCCAAGGTCTTTGATTTTTGACAAAGTTAGTAAAGTATTTTTTGATTTCGTTGACCGTTGGATAGAATTTTTGTGACCATGCCTCTTTAATTAAGCCTAAACCGAAATTATAAACAAACCGAGAATAGCCAGCCTGTTGCGCTAGAACTGTACTCTGTTGGTTATTAACTTTAAGTTTGGTTTTAAAGCCTAGAAGAGGCATAACGAATCTTCCAGTGAGTGATTATTGTCATTATAGATTAATGAGTGATTGATTAACTTCCTCTAGAAATGACAATTTTAGACGCTTTATTCCGTAAATCAATGATTTAGTCTAGCTCTCAATCTTATTTTATGGTCGGTAGAGCCAGAGAGGTTGACCATTAGTGCTCAACTCAAATTTTACTAACTCTAGACTTGTCCCTAAAATTGAAGCACGTCCAGGCAGAAGACGAGTCAAAAGAGGTTTAGGTTCTTCAATGTTGTAACATTTTGTTTTATTGGGGTCTAGTCCTACTAATTCAGCAGCCCAACATCTAGCATCTTCTTCTGTACCTAGACGGTCAACCACTCCTAAAGAAAGAGCCTGTTCACCTGTAAAAATACGTCCATCGGCAAAGCTTTTGACCTTTTCTACTGAGAGGTTACGTCCTTGGGCGACTGTTTGGACGAACTGTAGGTAACTAGTATCAATTAACTCCTGTAAAATAACTTCTTCTTCGGGAGTTAATTGACGATCAAAAGAAAGGATATCTTTGTAAGGACCTGACTTAATCACCTTAAAGGAGATACCGAGGCGCTCAAAAAGACGCTCTAAGTTATTGCCGCGTAGAATAACCCCGATGCTACCTGTAATAGTGCCAGGATTAGCTACTATATGTGTAGCGCCCATCCCTATATAGACTCCACCCGAAGCCGAGATATTGCCAAAACTAGCAACAATTTTAGTTTTTTCTCTCAAGCGCATTAAAGCAGAGTAGATTTCTTGAGAGTCTCCGACTGTTCCCCCTGGTGAGTCAATACGTAAGAGTAAGGCTGGAAATTTCTTTTCTTGGACGAACTCAAGCGCTTTGAGGACTCTTTTACGAGTATCTCCAAAGATAGCACCAGTAACTTCTAGGCGAGCAATTTGTTTTCTTGTTTTCGGTTTAAAGGGCCAGATCATTTATTCTTTTTTCTCTAACAAAAATGTGAGGTTTTTTATTTGCGACTTCTGTTGGTCTTGCTAGATGTTTTACTTTTGGCTTTTGGGCTTTTAGTAGCTAAGAGTTGGACTGCTTTTTCTAGAGTCATACTCTCAATAGTCTCTCCTTCGGGAAGTCCCACATTAGTCTTATTATGCTTAATATAGGTTCCATAAGGGCCTTCATAGAGACCAACCGGTAGACTGTCTTCTGGATGGGTCCCTAACTCTTTTAGAGGTGGCTTAACATTTTTTGTTCTTGTACCACGTGACTGTTTAGGGGTTGCTAAGATTTCCAAAGCTCTTTCTAAAGTGATAGTTAGAACATTATCTTCTTTTTTGAGAGAGCGGTATTCTTTCCCAATGCTGGTGCCTTGGTCATGCACAATATAGGGACCATAAGGACCTACGCTAGTTTTTATTTTACCTTCTGTACCTGGATGAAGCCCTAAAGTACGGGGTAGTGCTAGTAAACCAAGTGCTATTTCTAGAGTCAACTCTTCAGGCTTAATCGTTTTAGGTACAGGCGCTCGTTTAGGTTTTTTCTCGCCTTCGATAATTTCCCCTAATTGAAGATAAGGGCCATAAGGGCCGACCATGAGAAAAATTGGTAAATTTGTGACTGGATCGGTTCCCAACTTTTCAGGTCCTTCTGTTTTTTGACGTAATAGCACTTCCACCTGTTCAAACATCAGATCTGCAGGTGCTACATCTGGGGGTATAGAGACTGGAATGGTTTTTTCCCCCTGTTTCACCTCGACATATGGTCCAAATTTGCTGATTTTAATCACACTCTCGAAGTTATCTAGAAGAATGGCTTTAGCTACACCTGGATCAATGTTTTGTTCTCCTTGCTTGACTTGTTGTACTAGTCCAGTCTCACCTAGATAGAATTTTTCTAGATAGGGTAACCATTTAGCATCTCCTGTGGCTATTTCATCGAGTGTTTGTTCCATTTTGGATGTAAAGGCGGTATCCACCAACTCCGGGAAATGAGACTCCAACAGACCTACTACGGCAAAAGCTGTGAAGGTAGGTATTAAAGCCTTACTCCGCATCTGAGCATAGCCCCTATCAATAATTGTACTCAAAATGCTAGCATAAGTGCTCGGTCTGCCAACACCTTCTGACTCTAAAGTTTTAACTAGAGATGCTTCGCTATAGCGTCCAGGCGGTTGCGTTTCGTGTCCGAGTGCTTCTAATTTAGTGCAGTTAGGATGGTCTCCAACAACTAGAGGGGGTAAGATAACCTCTTGGTTCTCTAAAGCCATCTCAGGGTCATCAGAACCCTCTACATAAGCCCTAAAAAAGCCGGGAAAGTCGATTCTTTTGCCAGATGACCGAAAGAGGGCATTTTCTACACTGATCCCGACTTGTAGCTGAGTTAGACGGGCATCAGCCATTTGAGAGGCGACTGTTCTTTTCCAAATTAGTTCATAAAGTGCTAATTCTGTTTTAGCTAGTCCCGTTTCTTTGGGCAGGCGGAAAACGCTCCCTGCAGGACGGATCGCTTCATGGGCCTCTTGTGCTCCTTTACTTTTTGTGGTGTATTGACGAGGTTGTGGACTGAGATACTTTTTACCATACATCTGCTCTATACAATAACGAGCAGCCGTAATTGCCTCATCAGAAAGATGTACAGAGTCGGTTCTCATGTAGGTAATATAGCCCTGTTCATAAAGACTTTGAGCTACTCGCATAGTCTCTTTGGCTGATAGATTCAGTTTACGGTTAGACTCCTGTTGTAGGGTAGAAGTAGTAAAAGGCGGTGCTGGTTTACGGGTGGTTGGTTTTTCTTCTCTTTCGGTGACTGTCCATTCTTTGCCTCCAAGATGCTCTTTTAAAGCTGTCGCCTCAGCTTCATTTAAGAGGTGAACAGATCTCCCCTGGGTCAGTTGTCCGGTACTGGGGTCAAAGTCGCTACCTGTGGCGATTTTTTGACCATCTAGGGCGATCAATTTGGCTTCAAAGGGGGCTTGCTCTTTTTCTAGGGTGGCTTTTAAATCCCAATAACTGCCCTCTCTAAAAGCACGCCGTTCCCTCTCTTTCTGTACTAAAAGACGCACCGCAACAGACTGTACTCTACCAGCCGAGAGACTAGGGGCAATTTTTTTCCAGAGGAGCGGAGAAATAGTATAACCTACTAAACGGTCTAGGATACGGCGGGTTTCTTGAGCATGAACTAAGTCTAAATCGATATCGCGGCAGTTTTGGAGAGCCTTGAGAATGGCTTCACGGGTGATTTCATGGAAGACCATCCGCTTGATGGGTACTTTAGGCTTGAGGATCTGGGCTAAGTGCCAACTAATACTCTCGCCTTCACGGTCTTCATCTGTAGCTAGAATTAATTCATCAATCCCTTTGAGAGCGCTTTTAAGTGCGCTAACTACTTTTTCTTTAGACTTAGGAATTACATAGAGAGGTGCAAAGCCGTTCTCTACATTAATACCCAAGGTTGCCCAGTCCCTATCTTTATATTCAGGTGGAACTTCCTCGGCTGAGCCAGGTAGATCTCTGATATGCCCCATAGATGCTTCAACTCGATAGCCTTCAGGCAGATAGTTTCTGATTGTCCGGGCTTTGGTTGGAGACTCGACAATGACTAATTTTGACATTATTAT
>CASBQB010000325.1 GCA_949127655.1 Chroococcales cyanobacterium PMM_0086
AGTTCAGTTACTAGACGTACTGCCTCACGGCGAGAATGTGGACGAGGGTTACGAATATTTGGCTTTTGGGAGGAGGTACTCTTTTCTATTTCCCAAGAGATAGCTTGTAGTTGTTGAACAAGTTCTCCTAAAGTAACTTTACGCTTTTTGAGTGAGGGACCAACAGAAGTACGTCTTTTGAGATGCTGTTCTAGTTTAATCCTTTCTGTAGAACTCTCCTCATCAATAGGTTCTGCGGGTGTTTCGATAGCTTCAGAAGTAACTCTATCTTCTTGAAGTGTTTCTGCTTTTAACCAGACTAGACGCGAGGCCCAGACAAAAGCTTGTCCTGATTGCGATAAACTAGAAACGTCAGGATTGACAGCATCTAGTCCCAATTCTTCTAGAAATCGATCTATTATTTCTATTACTTGCACATCCCAAGGGTTAATTTCTCCCTGTTGCGCTAAGTCCATCAGTAATGCTATTGCTTCTTGTGCGGTTCTCGTCAGCATTTAACACTTTCAAACCTAAGTATGAACCTCTCTATTGCCAATTTACGTCAAGATTACACTCTCGCTGGATTAACTGAAGCAGATGCAGATCTTGACCCTTTTAAACAATTTTCTCTTTGGTTCTCTCAAGCTGTTAAAGCTCAATTATTAGAACCCAATGCTATGACCTTAGCTACTCTCAACCCTGATGGTCATCCTGCTGCCCGTATTGTGCTTTTAAAAGGTTTTGATGAAAGGGGTTTTATCTTTTATACTAACTATAATAGTGCCAAAGGGCAAGATCTCACTACACATCCTTGGGCTGCTTTGGTCTTTCTTTGGAAAGAACTAGAACGCCAAGTACGTCTTGAAGGAAAGGTAGAACCTATTTCACCTCAAGAGTCTGATGCTTATTTTAGTACACGTCCCCTCAATTCTCAAATTGGTGCTTGGGCCTCTGCGCAAAGTCAAGTGGTCTCTTCACGCGAACAACTAGAATATAAGTTCTCTGAATATGAGCAAAAATTTACTAGTGAAAGAATTACCCGTCCCCCTCATTGGGGTGGTTTTCGTGTCGTACCTCATCTCTTTGAGTTTTGGCAGGGTCGTTCTAGTCGTTTACATGATCGACTATCTTATCGTCTAAAGGGGCAGAATCAATGGATAAGAGAGCGTCTTTCTCCTTAATCAGTTCTTAAGATATATTCCCTAAAATGTTAACTCTAGATCTATCGAAACCCCAAATTTGGCTACTTGATTCTCTAAATAGTACCCTTTTTAAAGTTGGTGGAGAAAATATTTCTGTCCTTTGGATTGTTAAAGCAATTACTATTTTTCTAGTAGTAGGTTTGCTCATCAAAATATTTAAAGGCCTATTAAAAAATCGTATCTTGCTGAAATTAGGGATTAGTGAAGGCAACCGAGAATTAATTGCTACTTTAACTAGTTTCTCAATAGGCGCTCTGATATATACGATTATTTTACAATCAATGGGTTTGAATCTAGCTTCTCTAGCTGTGGTAGCAGGAGGACTAGGAGTTGGGATTGGTTTTGGCATCCAAGACTTAACCAAAAATCTTACTAGTGGTTTCCTTATACTTATTGAGCGTAAATTAAAAGTAGGCGATTTGATTCAGTTCAATAGTACCATGGGTTATATAAACGAAATATCGATTCGTTCGACTGTGATCCATACATTCCGAGGATCTGAATTAATTGTTCCTAACACCTATTTAACCAATAACCTTATTGAAAACTGGAACTATCAAAATTGTCAAGGTAGAATCGATCTCCCGGTTCAAGTCACTTATGACAATGACCCTTTACTAGTGACAGAAGTTTTATTAAATTCAGCCTTCATGGAAACACTAGTCCTGCGGACTCCTCCACCTAAAGTAATATTAAGTGGTTTTAGAGATAACGCTTTAAATTTTGAACTTTTAGTCTGGGTTGAACGCATAGATCAAGCACTAACAATCAAAAGTTCACTTAACTTTATCATTGAATACAACCTGCGTCAGCGGAATATAAAAATGCCTGTTCTACCAAGATACGACTCTTCAGCTAATGGCAGTTTTGTTTCAGAGACAACTGATGTACAACAGGAAGTCTTAGAAAAATCCTTATCTAACCCACCAACTTTAAAAGATTTATTACTGCAAGTGAGTTACTTCCAAGATTTCAACGACCTTCAGTTACGTCATCTGATTGAAAGGGGAATTCTTCGTCATTTTAATTCAGGTGAAGTTCTATTCCGCCAAGGAGAGTATGCTGCTGTTTTTTGTATTATTCTTTCTGGTGCTATTGAGGCAATCTACGAAAATCAGAAAATCAGCCGAAAGCTGATTACTTTTAAAACAGGTGAGTATTTTGGTGAACTGCCTTTGCTGTTAGATATTCCTTATCCAACAACGATGTTGGCAGCTATAGAGACAACACTATTTTTAATCGATAAAGAAGGTTTTCAATATTTACTTCAAAATTATCCCAAACTAGCTGAAGATGTTGCCCAAGAATTTGCTAAACGTCAAGATGTGCTTGAAGAGTACAAAAAAATGCTTCAAGAAATGGGACTAATAGATGAACAAAATCTCAAGAGTCCTATAGATTGGATTAGAGATAGTTTAAGCAAGATTTTTTCTCCTTAACTCTAACCAACTATTTTTTTGCTATAACTGCTTTTCTTGTTATTCCTAGAGGTTAGTCTTAATCATTTCTTCTAGTTGAGTTTTAATAACTTTACCCTGCTGGTTGCGCGGTATTTCCTCAACTTCTAACCATTTTTTAGGGCGCTTGTAATAAGTTAAAACTGGAATGATTGCTGCTTTGATTTCTTCTAGATTAACTTCTTTTTGTGTGACATAGATAGCAGTAACCACCTCACCCCAATAGTTATCTGGATATCCGATGACTGCCACATCTTTTATTAAACCTGTATTAAGTAGAATTTCCTCTACTTCAGCAGGATAGACCTTTTCACCTCCTGTAATAATTTTTTGACTCTTTCTCCCAACTATATATAGATATCCTGCTTGATCAAAGTAACCTAAATCATCTGTTTTAAAAGAGCTAATTTGACTCGTATCTCCTGAATAATAGCCCAAAAAAAGAGATCTAGATTCTACAACTATTGTCCCTATTTGTTCAGGTGGTAATTTTTCTCCTCTTTCATTCTCTATTGTTACTTTAGCATGGGGTAAAGGTTTACCTAGACTGATATTACCTTGTAAAAAATCTGTAGGTTTTAAAGTTACTATTTGTGAAGCTGTTTCAGTCATTCCATAGGTTAAAGCAAGGTTTATTTCTGCTTTTCTAGCTGTTTCTAGTAGCCCATTCCAAGCAGGTGCACCTCCTAAGAGAACTGTTTTAAACTGTTTCAACCAATGGGGATAATATGCAAGTAAAAATTTAAGTTGTGTGGGAACTAAGGAGATAAAATAATCAGCATAGTTTACAGTTTGTGGAGGTTGTTTTTTGAGTTGATGATAATCATAAATCAGTAATTTACCGCCTGTTATTAAGCTTCTAATAGCCTGCATTAATCCACTGACATGATAAAGTGGTAAAAGACATACTGCATTGACTTTAGGACTATCAAAATAAGTAGAAAATCCCTCAACAGAATCCTTTAAAGTTTGCCAAGTATGTTGGGCAAATTTAACTTTTCCAGAACTGCCTCCTGTAGGTATCATAATAGAGGAAAAGGAGTTATTATTAAATATTTCTGGCTGTTCTGATTCTGTCCAGATGGGATTTACTAAAAAGACTTGACAGTTAATAGAAGCAGCAGCAATGAACTGAGCTAAAAATTCAAAGTTGTTAGAAGTAGAAATAATAATTGTGTGATTATTTTCTTTAAATTGCTTAAAATAGTTTTGAGTAGAGTTAAAAAATTTTTCAGCTGAATAATTAAGCAGCCAAGGATTATTCAATCGTTCTTCTAAATATTCTAAAGGAGTTAAGATAGTCATTAAACTATAAAGAAATAAATTATTTTGAATAACCTAAAGCACGCTGAGAATTAGCTAAATCTTTAGCCAAATAAAGAGACATACTCCTACCAATATAGGTTTCAAAAACAGAAGAAAAGACAGTATCTAGCTGATAATCGAGGCAGATTTGACGTAGACTAGTTGTTGAACCTGCTATAGGTGCTTTAATAACATAAATACCCCGCCATCCTTTTAGATAACAGTCCTCAATTTGCTTAGTACCTGCAACAGATTCATCTAAGGCTATTGGAGTGAAATAATCTAGATTTAAATGGAGCATTAAATGTAGATTTTCAGGTGATAGTGGTTGCTCTAGGTATTCTATAATGTTTGTATAATTATCTGTTAAAGATAGCCATTTCTGAGCTTCTTCTAAAGTTAATCCACCATTTGCATCCAGACGTAAGAGTGAACCTGTAGGAAGAGACTCTATTAAACTTAAGAAAATATTTTGCTCTATTTTAATAGAATATACGCCAATTTTCCATTTAAAAGTCATTGGGTTATTATGAGACTGTAACTGTTTAATTGCTTGATCTCCTGCTCTTAAAAGGCTACTATATTTAAAGTTAAGTGTTTTCTCATCTAGTAAAGGTTGAGAAAGATGAAATATAGCTGAGGATAAGGCGAATTGAGAACAGGGTAAAGAGTCGGGAATGTTATTAATCTCTTCTTCGGTGATCTGACCTTTTAACCCCTCACAGAATGAGATAGCTAATTGTAAAGTTTCTGAACCAAACCAGGTAAGAGGAGCGATTTCTCCCTGTCCTATCTTACCTTGATGATCAATAAGAGAAATAATGATCCCTTCTCTAGTTGTCCAAGTTCCGTAATGAGTGATTAAGGGTTCTTTAAAGGAATAGTTATAGAGTTGGTAGGAAAATTGCATAAAAAAACTTCTAAAGCAGTCAATAAACTCAATAGCCAAGTCGTTTGAGTGTTTAGTTTCGCATTAATAGCATCCTGTCCTGATTGAAGATTTTTTCGCTCTACCTGTACTGTCTTTACTTGGCCTTCTAATCTTATTTGAGCTTCTAGAACTCTATTTAACTTTTGATCCATGCTTTCTAAGAGTTTGGCCAGATCAAATTCTACCATTTGTGTCATGTTAAGATACCTTCAGTTGTTGGGTTGGTTGTCCCCCCAAGGAACAGCGCTGCTAGATGGACTCTCTATATCTTAGGCTATCACCTATGTTTAATAAAACACTCATCAACCCAGCTACCATGTAAACCGTAGGGAATATGATGAGCCCTGTTGCATCTAAAATTAAAGTCATGGACTTACAATGTGAGTGGGATGATCAAAAGGCAAGACTCAATCTTAAAAAGCATAGCATCAATTTTGATGAGGCAAAAACTGTCTTTCAAGATCCTTTAGCCTACATTTTCGATGATCAATGGCATTCCATAGGTGAAAAGAGAGAAATCATTATTGGACATGATCTAAATGATCGCCTTTTGCTAGTCTGCTTCACTGAAAAAAACAACAAAATCCGTATTATTAGCGCACGTTTAGCTACCAAGAAAGAAAGTCAAGACTATGAAGAACACAAAGGACTCTGAGACTAACCAAAATCTAGAAGAAAGCTTACTTCCTGAATATAACTTTGATTATAGTAAAGCTCGTCCTAATCGTTTTGCTACTCAAGTCAATGAAACCCAGATAACTGTCACCCTTGACTCAGATATAGCCAAAGTTTTTAAGAATTCTTTTGATGTGAACAAAGCACTTCGAGCGATCCTATCTGCTATTCCTGAAAATTAAATCACTGAATTCTTAAATGTTAACTCGGGATAAAACATTCATCAACCCAGCTACCATGTAAACCGTAGGGAATATGATGTTTGAGATGGAGAGTAGCTACAATGGTCATCTCTTGAGCCTCTATAATAACTAGATCAGAAGCTCCTCTAGCAGCATTATAGACCACAGTGAGAAGCCATCCTGCATCTTCATCTGTTACATTGGGCTGCGGGACAAAGATAGGTTCACTGACAAAACCACGCGGCGCAAAAGAGATAACTTTCTTTTTACCTGAAACCAAATCTAGTTTTAAAATAGCCTGTAAGGGGGCATTTTCTGTTAGTTTGTCTGCACTACCTAGATAAAGATAACGATACTCACCTCCCACATACCTAGGGTTAAGAGTTGGAAACTCACAACAGGAGGTTTCAATGAGTCTTTTTTGGACAGTTTTTTGAGCTAAGTTTAGATTAAAACGCCATAATTGACCTGGTGCCAAAGTACTAAAGTCAGTTTCTCGAAAATCAGCTTTAGCTTCTACTTGGGGAAGATACTCATAACAGATAGAATCAACAGTGAGTCCTTCTGGTGTTTCAAAAGCGTTAGCATGGTGGAAGACAAAACCTGCTTTGACTTCGAGAATTTGCACTGCATCACAAGGAGGTTTACGCGGGACTACTATAATTTTAGTAGAATCTTTTGGTTGAAATTCTACACATTCTCCTGCACCACGTAAACCAAAGAGAAAGGGGAAAGGATTAAAACTAACTGGGTTTTGAAAGAAAATACA
>CASBQB010000326.1 GCA_949127655.1 Chroococcales cyanobacterium PMM_0086
GGGTTAGGAGAGAGAACAGGGAAAACTATTTCTTGATGTTGGTCACCAGGTAAAGGACCGACAAGCACTACATTTTCCATTCCTTCCCGATAAGACTGATAATAGACATCAGCTATTTTTTCCTTCATTTCTTCAGGAATACGCTCAGGAGGCGCAATTGTGAAGCCTTCTGGTAACATCAAGACAGCCCCTACATTCAATCCTCCTTTAGATCCGTCTCCTAGTACTTGCTGTGAGTTTAAATCGTAGGGAATTTTGACAACGGCTTCAAAAACTGTATCAGGAAGTACAGAATGAGGAATTTCTACCTCTGCAGGTTTTTGAGCTAGGTGACAGTTAGCACATACTATGCGTCCTGTTGCTTCTCTAGGGGTTACTGGAGCGGTTTGTTGGGCCCAGAAAGGGTAGGCTGAAGCGGATTGAGGGTTAGCCAAAACTAAGGTAAAAGTTGCGATCACCAACAGACAGATTTTCGTAATATACTGTTGGTTATTAGTCCAAATGGTACTCAGATTAGATTTTTTCATCTCTATTTTTTCAATTGAACGGCCATTAAGACCACCAAGGGTTTTCATTGTTGCGGAAGTCGGTTTCTTTCCAGGTGGTAAATACGACCTTATCACTATCGTTAATAGTTGCATGGGCTAGTGCCAAGGACAAAGGAGCAGGTCCACGTACTACCTTACCTTCGGAGTTGTACTGAGAACCATGACAGGGACAGATGAACTTATCTTCGCTATTATTCCAGGGCACAACGCAACCCAAATGAGTACAAACAGCGTTAATGCCGTAGTTTTCTAAAGTTTTATCTTCTTTGACTACTAAATAGGTTGGATCACCCTTGAGTCCTTGTGCTAGTACGCGATCTCCAGCATTGTGACTAGTTAAGAATTCACTGACAATTACGTCGTTTCCGAGTGCATCTTTGGCAACGATCCCACCGCTTCCACTTCCACTAGAGGGGGGGATGAAGTATTTAACTATAGGATACAGCGCGCCTGCTGCTACACCTGTAATTGTTCCAAAGGTCAAAAGATTCATAAACTGGCGACGACCCAAATCTGGGACATCAGAAAATTGTGATGCTTGACTCATAAGCTAGACTCTAATCATTAAATTTTGTAAACCTTCTTGATCTAATTGTCAGCCCAGATAGCAAAATTCATCTGAATGCTTAAAAAAGGTTTACAAGAGTATCTCTTCCCTTTGATTATTACAGATATTGAGAGAGATGTTTATCTTGAGGTGCTAATAGAGGTGTAAGATGTCTGAGAACAAGAAGAGATTTTAGGTTTTTCTTAGGGAATAATGATGATAGTGTAGTATAAGACTATACACTCAGATATTAAACTCAGATAGCATTGAAAAATTGAAGAAAATATGCAAATCTGTATTAACCACTGACTAAATTATATTTTGGTCTTATGAAGATTCTGGTGCTAAGTTGGGAATTTCCGCCAAGACTGGTTGGAGGAATCGCGCGTCACGTAGCAGAACTCTATCCAGAAGTGATTAAGTTGGGGCATCAAGTCCACTTAGTAACAATTGAGTTTGGCAATGCACCACACTATGAAGAAGTAGAAGGAGTTCACATACATCGAGTACCTGTGATCCCAGGGCATGACTTTTTTCAGTGGGTTACCCACATGAACCAGAGCATGGGTACTCAAGGTGGCAAGCTGATCTTAGAAGAAGGACCATTTGATTTAATCCACGCACATGACTGGTTAGTGGGAGACGCAGCAATCGCGCTTAAACATCATTTCAAAATTCCTCTAATTGCGACTATTCACGCCACCGAACATGGACGCAACAATGGAATCTATAATGATGCTCAACGCTATATCGCCCAGAAAGAGCATCAATTAGTAGAAAGTGCTTGGCGAGTGATAGTCTGTAGTGAGTATATGGAGCAGGAAGTACAAAAAGCCTTAGAAGCTCCCCATAATAAAATAGACCTAGTATTTAATGGGATTCGTTCTGGGAAAAAACAACGCAATCCAGATTTTGACTATAAAAGCTTTAGGAGAGGTTTTGCGCTAGAGGAAGAAAAAATTGTCTATTATGTAGGTCGGATAGCCCATGAAAAAGGCATCTTTGTTTTACTCAATGCGGCCCCTAAAGTTTTGCATCAAACCCAAGGAAAAACGAAAATTATCATCATTGGGGGAGGTAATACAGATCATCTTAAAGCACAAGCTTGGAATTTGGGTATTTGGGATCGCTGTTGCTTCACCGGGTTCATGTCAGATGAAGACCTAGATCGCTTTCAAACGGTCGCTGACTGTGCCGTCTTTCCTAGTCTCTATGAACCCTTTGGGATTGTCGCTTTAGAAAGTTTTGCAGCTAGAGTACCTGTAGTTGTTTCCAATGCAGGAGGACTACCAGAAGTAGTCAAGCACAATGAAACGGGAATTGTTACCTATGCTAATGATGCAGACTCTCTAGCTTGGGGCATTCTAGAAGTGTTGAAAAATTATGCTCATGCCCAATATTTAGTAGATCATGCCTATCTAGACTTACAAACTCGTTTCTGTTGGGCTAAATTAGCTAAACAAACAGAAGCTATCTATCAAAAGGTGCTCCAAGAAAGACTGACAATTCACTGGTAAGCTTAAAAAGCTCAGAGAGACTGCATGAACTATCATCCGATTCTCAAACGTTTACAGTTCTGGTTCAAGTCTCAGCATTTTGGTAGAAGTTCAGTTGATAGTCGTTATGCCCTCATAGAAGCCTGTTTGATTGGTGCCCTCTCTGGTCTAGCAGCTATTTTAGTTAAGACGGGGATCGGGGCTGTCGGTGGTCTACGTGTTCATACAGCCGAAATATTTGGTGCTGGTTGGATTTTGCCCCCTACTGGCTTAATTTTGGGCTTCGCCACTGGCTATCTTTTACAAGAATGGGCCCCCTCAGCTTCAGGTGGTGGTATCCCACAAGTCAAAGCAGCACTCGCTCGCTATCCAATAACTTTATCTTTTAGAGTTGCTTGGGTCAAAGCAGTTGGTACTATATTAGTGCTTGGTGCTGGATTTACTTTAGGTAGAAGGGCACCGACTGTGCATATTGGCGCAGCTTTAGCCTCTTGGTTGAGTCAATGTCTACCGACCTCCCCCGAACATAGACGACAAATGATTGCTGCAGGAGCTGCTGCAGGGCTAGCTGCAGGTTTTAATACCCCTATTGCCGGAGTCTTGTTCGTCATAGAAGAGTTAATGCGGGACGCTTCAGGTTTAACCTTAGAAACTGCAGTACTAGCATCGTTTACAGGATCAATTGTTTCCCGTCTTTTAGGCGCTGCCCCTATTTCTATTGCCCCAATCATTGACCATGAGGCAATCAGTAATCATTTTTCTCTACATGAGCTACCTATTTTTATGCTCCTAGGGACTCTAGCGGGGGTACTAGGTGCCTATTTCAATCGGGGTATCCTCTGGAATATACAGTTTAATCGTCGCCTCAAGCTCTCTCTACCTTGGCAAATTGGTCTAGCTGGTTTAATTTCTGGGAGTGTCATTGCCCTATTGCCTCCTTTTTTTCGAGATAATGCTGGCTTAAGAGAAGTGTTGGTTATAGGAGAAGTAACTAATTTAGAAATTCTGATCGCCTTTATTGCCCACTTCTTTTTGACCATGTTAGCTTATAGTTCAGGTGCTCCAGGTGGTCTATTTGCGCCAGCTTTAGTCATGGGATCTTCTTTAGGCTATCTAGTGGGGGTAGTCTTCGCAGAGGATCATGCTTCTCTCTATGCTTTGGCAGGGATGGGGGCTTTCTTTACAGGTATAGTTAGAGTTCCGGTGACTGCTACAGTAATTGTCTTTGAAATGACGGCTGATTTTAACCTAGTCTTACCTTTGATGGTGACTTGTGCGATTGCCTATGTTGTGGCTGAGAGCGTTTTTAGTCGTTCTATCTATGATCACCTGTTACTTAGTAATGGAATTGAATTAAAAGAGAATCTCTCTCGTACTGATTTTCTCTCTCAATTGACTGCTGCTCAAGTTATGCAGTCGAAAGTAGAAACTCTCTCTAGTGAATTGACTCTAGATGAGGTCAAGCTAAGGATGTCCCTTTCACATCATAGAGGCTTTCCGGTGGTCTCTTCTGAAGGCTTAGTGGGGATTATCACTCAATCAGATTTAGATAACCAAAAGCCGCTTTCTAGTCCTGACAAACGCCTCAAAGACTTTATGACGCTTAATCCAATTACCGTCAAACCAATAACTCCTTTAAGTGATGTTCTCTATTTACTCAATCGTTATCGGTTATCTCGTCTACCTGTGACAGATGGAGTAGTTTTAGTTGGGATTATCACTCGCAGTGATATTATCAGGGCTGAAGTTAGGGAACTTAGTGGAGTGGTTGAGGGTTTAACTCCCCGTTCTGCCTCTTATTTAGTTTATCGGACTCAATCTCCTAGTCCAGGCAAAAGCCGTCTTCTGGTATTAATTCATTCTCCAGCTAAAGATCTACAATTATTTGCTCTTGCTAATGCCCTCGCTCATCAACAAGAGTTAGAGTTAGACTGTTTACAAGTTTTTCTAGTTTCCCGTAATCGTCTTCTCTCTCAAACTCCTGTTTCTGTGTTTTATAAAAGTCGTCATCTGATGCAGCGCTTAGAGGATCTCGCCAGAGATGATGGATTGACTATCCACACACAAACTCGTTTAGCTTATTCTATCTCTGATGCTGTTCTAGATAGTTGCCAACTAGATGCTAATCATCTACTAGTCATGGAAACTCTAGAAAATGTCGAACTAGACCAAATAAACTGTCCAACAGTTAGGGTTAAATTTGGCACAGTCGCCTTATCGAAAACTTGCACTTGGTTGATTCCTCTGACAGAGCAAACAGAAATAGTTCTTCTGTTGAATCTTTTAGCACCTTTATTATCGCTGGTTACTCTTAAGGAGTCTTTAACTATCTATATTTGTGCTATTCTCACCCCTAATCAACAAGAAACTAAGTCCTTGTCATCTGTAGTTCAGTTTCTCAATAGCCTCAGTAAAGCTATAGTTGTGCCAATTTGTCTTAAAGCTGATTCTCTTAAAGCTGGAGTAAAAGACTTTATTGCTGATCATTCTTGTGATTTAATTGTTTTAAATACAGAAGATGAGACAATCTTGCCAAAATTAGATGTTACTTTAATTTTTTGGCGTTGCTGAATAAGGAAATTTATGTACTAGTGGTCGTACACGTTATGTTTTAATTCCAAGTGGTTAAAAACTCACTGCATTAACATTAAGAGACTTTGGAAAATACCCACTATCAAACCTAAAACACCACCTAAATTGACAATTGCCTGCAATTCGCTTTTGACAATACCTTGAATGGCTAATTCGAGTTCTTCTGGAGATGTTGCACTAACTCTCGTAATGATTACTTGGTCTATAGAAAGAATAGGCAGTGCTTGTTGAACGATCTTTTCTAAATCTTCTTCTAAATATTTCTCTAAAATTAAAGCTAACTCTTGACTAATTATCTCTAAAGAACTAGCAACTGCTATAGATGATTGTAATCTATTAATTAAGAGAATAGCTGTTTTATCCCAATCAATTGATTGACCGAATTTTTGGAGAATTTGAGTGCCTTTTTCTTGTAAATATAGTCTGACTACTTCTTGAGTGGTTTTTCGCAGTTGTCTGACTGTTCCTGTGGGTAAACTTCCTAGAGATACGCCTTTTAACCAATCTCTAACTTGACTACGAACCTCTATTGATAGTACTAGCTCTTGTAGGCGAGTGTTAGCTACTTCTTTTTCATCTAAACAGAAGGTTCTTAAACGAACTAAGGCATTTTTTAAACCAAAAAGATTAGCTACAACCCAATAAGTTCCGCTAGTTTTCTCACGAAATACTTCATCAATTACTTGAATATTCCGATCTGTGAGAAACTCAATAATTGATTGACGTAGGACATCAGGAGGAAAGATTGTATCTAATAACCAATCTGATAATTGTTTAGCTTGTAATTCATTGAGTCTGAATTCTAGAAGAATTTTATCAAAGATTTGGTCTATTTGCTCTTCTAAAAAGTCTTCTCTTCTAGCTAAAGCTTTGATTAATCTTGGCAGAGAATGACTAAAAAGATCTTGTAAAATATTCGAGACAATAGAAGCCGTTTTTTGCTGACGATCTTCTCTGATCTGCTTCAAAGCTAACCCTAATAACCAGGTGATAGCTGCTTGTACTCTTTCAGTTTTTAAAAGGCGTTTAGTTAACTTTTGGAGTTCTTGAGGAGTCAACAGTGACCCCATAATAGTATCAGAAACTCTTTGAGCTAAACGAGCCTGATTAGCAGGAATTAGACCAGGTGTGAAGGGAATTTTATACTTACCAATATATTTAGGTTGGTAAGGGCGAAAAAGCATTTGTATGGCGATGTCATTGGTAAAATAACCAATAATCGCTCCAGCAATGGGAGGAACAATAAATTTCCAGAGGGTTACTAGTTCCAACTTTTTTACTTGGTCAAGACCAGAACGCCCATCATTCCACCAGCAATGGGATAATGTACAACATCAGAAAAGCCTGCTTGATAACCTAATTTAACCTGTTCTGTGCCATTGGGAAACCTTTCTAAACTTGCGCGGATATAAGCATAGTCTTCCTTAAGACCATAAAATTCAGCAACTGGAACAACTAGATTAGTTAAATACAAGTCCTGAAAAAGAGACATCAGCGCGTCATTAGGACGGTGAAAGTCTAATATAGCGGCCTTTGCTCCTTGCTTAAGAACTCGGTATACTTCCATTAAAGCTTTGGGAATATCTATCAGGTTGCGTAAACCATAACTCATAGTCAGACAATCAAAGGTTCTCGATGGAAAGGGCAATTCTAGGGCATCCCCTTCTATCCATTCTATCGCTTCAAGGGATGTTCTTTTTTTGGCAACCGCTAACTGTTCTGCTGAAAAATCTAGTCCGTAAACTTTACCTGTTGGGCCTACTCGATGCGCTAACATTTGTGTCAAATCACCACTACCGCAGCAGATATCTAAGGCTGTATTTCCTATGGTAGGACGACTCCATTTAACAGACATCAGTTTCCAGACGTGATGTTGTCCTAAACTTAACCACTGATTGAGGGAGTCGTAAACAGGGGCAATACGATTAAATATAGCTTCTATATCCCTAGATGAAGGAGAATTTGTTGATTGTGTCACCATAGTTTAATTATAAACGACTAATCTCCTTAGTATCTTCACTCCAGACAGCTACTGTATCAATTGTTCCCGCCAGAAAATTTTGACGAATAGCGCGACGCTGAATCTTACCACTAGCTGTTTTAAGGATTGTGCCCCCTTTAGCTAGGAGGATAGCATAGACTTGTATTTCATGTTGTTCAGCGACTTCTTGGCGAATATCGCCTAATAATGAGTCTATGTCTAAAATTTCTGTGCGTCTCTCCAACTCTTGCACTATTACCAGACGTTCCTCTCCATCAATGTCCACAGAAAAAACTGCACCATAATCAGGGCGCATATTAGCATGAACATTTTGCACAGTCCATTCTAGATCTTGGGGATAGTGGTTAGTCCCCCGAATGATAATTAGATCTTTGATTCTACCTGTAATATAGAGTTCACCATCTTTGAGGAAACCCAAATCACCTGTACGTAAGAAAGGCCCTTCTTTTGTATCTTCTAGATAGGCCCTGAAAGTCTCTTCTGTTTCTAGATCTCTCTGCCAATACCCCTGTGCGACACTAGGATCTTTAACCCATACTTCCCCGACTTGATCTGGTGCACAACGGGTTAAAGTGGCAGGATGGACGATAGCGACTTGAGTTTCACAGACAAGTTTTCCACAGCCAGCTAGATAGCGTACACCTTGTTCTGCTTCGGGATCTGCCTCGATAATTTGATCTCTTTCTAAAGCATTTGCTTGTAAACAGGCGACCACAGGTTTTGTTCCCTTCGGTTTACTGGAAACTAACAAAGTATACTCAGCTAAACCATAAGCAGGGGCAAAAGTTTCAGGCTGAAACCCATTCTCAGCAAAGGTCTCGATAAAATCAGCCATCACTCTAGGATTAATTGGTTCTGCAGCATTACCTGCAGCTTGCCAATATTGTAAATCTAGTTCAGTTAAATCTTTTGCTTTTATCCTTCTTACACAAAGATCGTAGGCGAAGTTAGGGGCTTGACTATGCGTAATCTTGTACTTAGTAATATTATGTAGCCACTGGATAGGGCGTTTAATAAAGGAAAAAGGCGACATCAAATAGCAATGAGTCCCATTATAGAGAGGTACAATCATTCCCTCTACTAGTCCATAGTCATGAAAATAGGGCATCCAGGTCAAGGTAATGCTATCGGGTTCATAGCCACAAGCTCTTTGTAAATAGCCCGCATGGTGCATTAAATTGAAGTGAGATAGCATTACCCCTTTAGGAGTAGCGGTAGAGCCGGAGGTATATTGAAGGTAGGCTAGCTGGTCTTTATCGACTTGTGGATCTTGCCAAAGGTCAGCTAGAGATAAATCAATACTCTCTGAAGTGATCCACTCTATCCCCTCAAAAGACTCTTCTTGTTGACCATTTTGGATTAACTCTAAGATACCGACAGTTGTTAAAGCAATGGTTGCCCCGGCATCTTGTACAATAGCTCTCAAACGTGGCAAAGTTCTTTTAAGTCTTCCCGACTCCGGCGGCGGAACGGGTACAGCAATCACTCCCGCATAGAGACAACCACAAAAAGCAGCGATGACCTCTAGTCCTTGGGGATAGAGAAGTAGTGCTCTTTGTCCTTTTGCTTGATATTTTTGTAATAATGCACCAATCGCTCTAGCTTGTCGGTCTAATTGATTGTAGGTCAAGGGAGGAGTCTCTTTTTTTCCATCAACTAAAAAGGTATAGGCGCTTTTATCTGAACTTTCTGCACTTCTATTCCTCAATAATTCAACTAATGTAGTGGGGTATTTCATCTCTTTTCTTTTCTTGACTTCCGCTTATTTTTCCCAGATTAACAAACTCTCAGTTATGCGCTTCATTTTTTTCTTATTAATGCTCTTGATATCACCTGCTGCAAGTCAAGCTCAAAACATTTGTCCATCTACTGCTGTTCTTTCTCGTTTACAAGATCATATTAGTCGTGAAGGTGAAACTCTCGATAGCATAGCTCAAAATTACAATCTCTCCACCCAAACTTTGCTAAATTTTAACCCTACGCTGAAAAATCAAAACCTCCTACCTGGAACCGTTGTAGTTGTTCCTCCCTTGAATGGACGGCCTCAAAAAGTCCCTCAAGGTGCTACTTGGCAGGATTTGTCTAAGGCTTCTGGAGTACGTGCTGATGTTCTTTTTGAATTGAATGGTTGTCAAGCTAAACCTACTGTTGTCTTCATTCCAGGTTTAGTCAAGGACTCGCCTCCTGCCATTAAAAAAAGTAACTATACTGGGCTTTCTGGTTATCCCTTTCCAGAATTAAAACAGGTGGGTTTAGCTTATGGTTGGCAAAAAAAAGCTTCTTCTCTCTCTAGCGGGAACCAATCTAATTTATTTTTTCATAGTGGAATTGATCTATTAGCCCCTTTAAATACTCCAGTTCTTGCTACAGAAAAAGGTACTGTTGTCTTTATTGGTTTTGAAGGAAGTTATGGCAATCTGATTATTATCAATCATCAGGGGGAAATACAAACGCGTTATGCACATTTAGGTAAGGTTAAAGTTCAAATCGGGAATGTGGTGAAAGTTGGACAAATTATCGGTGTTGTCGGTAGAACAGGAGAACCTGACATAGTTCAACCGCATCTTCACTTTGAAGTTCGTTCTAAACAGCCTCTTGGTTGGATTTCACAAGATCCGCTACTTCATCTAAATTTACCTTTAAGCAGACCCACAAAAACAAGTCAATAACATCTAATGCTACAGATCCTCTACCATAGATAAAAAGGCTGTTTAAATAAAGCTGTTGGCCTTGGGTCTACATAAGATAATTATCGACCCAAAGTTAATAAAGTACAAATAACTTGACGATGACTGTTATCGTATCTTCTCTATCTATATCAGAGGGGAATCAACTTCCCTCAAATTTAGTAACTGATGAAATAAAGCTTCAGCAATTTTTATCAGCGTCTGACTCGCCTATTCTCAGCTTTTCTGAAAGAATCAACTCAGTTGATTCTCTTAGTCTTTTGAGGGAGATTTCTGAGCACTATCCTCTACATTTTTATTGGGAAAATCGACAACAAAACGAGTCAATCTTAGCCTATGGAGTGACTCAATATTTTACTGTAGATAGTGGAGAAAGATTTCTCAAGTCTCAAGTTTTTTTAGAGGACTGTTTCAAGCGAATTATTAGGATAGGAGATACAAACTATTTACCTTCTACTCCTCATTTATTTTGTGGTTTTACTTTCTTGGCCTCTTCAGGGCAATCTTTTCCTGCAGCCACTCTCTTTTTGCCTACTTTTCAAATAGTTCGCCAACAAGAAGATTATTTTTTGATTATTAATGTTCTTTTACAAAAACAAAATACTGTAAAATCTTTACGCCAAGACTTTTATAATTATCTAGAAAAGATTCAACATCAAACTAATAGTGAAAAACTAGAATATACATCTCTAGAATTGTCTACTTCAGATGATTTCATCTCTGGAGTAGAATCAGCCCTGCAGTCTATTAAACTTAAACATTTTAGCAAAGTAGTCTTAGCCCATGCTTTGGATATCTACTCAAAAAAGACTTTCAATATTATAGATTCTTTAGAAAAACTACGTGAACAACATAGCGATTGTCATATTTTTTCTTTGAGTAATGGTCAGGGAAAAACTTTTTTAGGAGCCAGTCCAGAACGCTTAATTAGTATTAGAAATAAACAACTAATGACCGATGCTTTAGCAGGATCTGCTCCTAGAGGCAAAACATTACAAGAAGACGCTAATTTTACCAGACAACTTTTAAATAGTGAAAAGGAAAAAAGGGAACATCAAGCTGTTAGTAACTTTCTGCAAAATAGCCTTAAACAATTAGGATTAAATCCAAAATGTTCACCATTACAAGTTCGGAAACTCTCTAATATTCAACATCTCTGGACTCCTATTTATACTCAATTACCTGCACATATTCATCCATTAGAAATAGTAGCTAAACTGCACCCGACTCCTGCAGTAGCTGGAGTTCCAACAAATATTGCCTGTGAACAAATAAAGCAGTATGAAAGGTTCGATCGGGGTCTCTATGCAGGCCCTATTGGCTGGATAGATTATGAAGGAAATTGTGAATTTATTGTAGGAATAAGGTCAGCTTTAATCGAAAATAATCACGCAAGACTCTATGCAGGTGCGGGTATTGTCGCAGGTTCAGATCCTTACAAAGAACTAGCAGAAATTGAATTAAAATTTCAGGTTTTATTAAGAGCTTTAGGGAAAAGTTCTCATAGTTAAATATTAAGAAAAAAGTATAGGGCTTTGATTACCCTGGAGTCAAAGAAAAAGCCCACGAGCAAATTTAGCTTAAAAAAGGAGCGGTTCTGTGGCAATTGCCTCTAGTCCTACTGAATTAAGAAAGTCAGTCCAGATAATAGTTAAAGCTTGATTGTTAGGCTGGGCGCTTCTAGCTTTAACTAAGGAGTCCAACAAGTCATACCAAATTCCCTGAGTACCATACCAGGCGGCTTTCTTCAAGGCTGTTTCCTGGTTTTTGAATTGAGATGGGGCAACACGCTGTACCCAAGAGGCTATCCCAGGATCGTCAGGCCCTAATTTTTCTCCACGTATCAAGACCACCGACCACTTATAGGTTTTGCCCACTTCTAAAGGAGGTGAGTCATCCGAAGGCTTTAGACTGATAATGCCAGAGCTTCCTGTTATCGGAAAGAAGGTGTGAGAATGGTACTTTTCATTTTCATCTTTGATGCTTAATACTAGTTGCTTGGCAGAGGTTTTGGGTAGATAGATCCAAAAGGTGGGACGTTCCTCAAAAGTTAACCCTATATTTGTTTTGGGAACCAGCGCTATCAGGGATTGTTGAGCAGGATTAGAAATGCTTCCCTGCCCGCCCCGCACTACGTTTGCCCTTGAATTTTTTGGTAATCTCTCATTAGAAGGAGGTTTAAATTCAGAGGGGGGTTTAAAGACTACTGTAACTATAGAACTATCCTTCCCTGGTGGGCTGTTGGAACTAGATTGAGCAGTAGCTGGTGCAACTTCTAACAACAGTAATCCAAGCGCAATTAAATTAAAAAGTTTTGGTTTATTTGACATTCTATTAATGTTTACCTCATCTGTCTGTCAAATCAACTTGGCAAACAGAAATGATTTGAGAAATATAACTTCAATATTACCTATTTTCCTTTCAAGATTTAATAACAATCTATTTTTTAGGGTTTTTCTTAATCTTTTACTAGATTTATTCTTATTTACTATAGTAAAAACCTACGCTTATTGGTTATTAAGTACCAGATTTATTACCATTGATTTGCTCTGATAGCTGAGAATAGGCTGAGTTTAGACGGATAATCTTCTAGAAGTAAATTTAGAAGATTCTGGGTTTAATTTCAGATGGCCTTCAGCGCTCATTGAGATACTTAGATAGTATTATCACAGAGTACAAGTAAATGAATAAGCTTTTATGGCAGAGGCGCAAACTCTTGCTTTATTTAGGATTAGGAATAACTGGCTTAAGTGCCACAAAAGTAGTAGGATTGACTTCTAAGATGCATAATTCTGATAACTCTATTAGTACTTCAAAAGAAATCGTAGCTATAGCTTCAAACGGTCAACCCTTACCAGAATTTGTCGGGATCAGTCAATGGCTAAATTCAAAGCCTCTAACTACTGCTGATCTAAAAGGCAAGGTTATCTTAGTACAGTTCTGGACTTTTGCTTGTATTAACTGTCAGCGTACTTTGCCTTATATTGTGCAATGGCATAAAAAATATGCTTCGCGTGGACTTAAAGTAATTGGCGTTCATACACCAGAGTTTGCTTATGAAAGAGAGATAAATAACATCAAAAGAGCCTTAGCGAAGCATCAAATTACTTATCCGGTGCCAATCGATAACCAATTCAAAACCTGGCAGGCCTATAGTAATGAGTATTGGCCTCATTTATTTTTAGCAGATCGCCAGGGTATCCTACGTTATGACCATATTGGAGAAGGGGCATATAATACTACAGAACAAACTATTGACAAGCTATTGGGATAGAAGCAATGACAACTTCTAACCTATCTACCGGATTAGCGGTCTTGGGTGGTCTTGTTACTGTGCTTTCACCCTGCATTTTACCAATTTTACCCATACTGGTAAGTAGATCCCTTCAGTCGAGTAGTTATGGTCCGGTGGCCTTGGTAATAGGACTAGTAAGCGGATTTGCAGTAACAGGAAGCTTACTGGGCATCACAGCAAGCTGGTTAACTGGATTAGCCAATATTTTGCGTTATGGGGCAATTGCCATATTATTATTTTTAGGGTTGTTAGCCATCTTTCCTGCCTGGAGTTACCGTCTGTTTAGCTACCTTCCTACTAGTAAGTGGGTAAAAGAACCTAAAAGTCTTGGACTAGTGGGTGAATTTTGGTTAGGTACTCAGCTAGGACTCTTATGGACACCTTGCGCAGGCCCTGTCTTAGGCAGTATTCTATTACTGGCAGTGGCTAACCATGAAATAACTTCAGCATTCGGGTTATTAGTGGCCTATGGTGTAGGTGCGGCAATACCTCTATTGGGAATAGCCTATGGTGGACGTGTTTTTAGTCAACGGTTACTGAAGTTACGTTCTCACAGTGCCCTTCTACAGCGCCTAGGTGGGATAATCATTATCTTAACAGCTATAGCAATTCTGCTTGGTTGGGATACAGAAATACAACTTCGGTTAGCGCCTCTATTTCCTCCTCTATCTCTATAATGAAAACTATTAATAGTTCTTACCTTGAACGGATTAATCATTTATTAAAACCCAAACTTAATCAAGCATTACCCAAAGTTGTCGACTTATTTGCAGGTTGTGGCGGACTGAGTTTAGGTTTTGAAGCTCAAGGCTTTTTAACAACAGGTTTTGAAGTTAATCAAAATGCTTGCCAGACTTATGCAGATAATCTGAATGGTGAATGTTTACAGGTCAATTTAACTACGGAAACAGAACTTCCTGAATTTAAGTTACTCATTGGCGGCCCGCCATGTCAACCTTTTAGTGTGGGTGGCAAACAAAAGGGGCTAATTGATTCTAGAGATGGGTTTCCTATTTTTATCTCTGCTGTTGAACGCTATCAACCTGATTTATGGTTAATAGAAAATGTGCGTGGACTATTCTATCGTAATAAAAAATACTTAGAGGAGACTCTTACTACTCTGCGTAATTTGGATTATTTAGTAGAGGTAGAGCTTTTAAATGCTGTTTGGTATCAAACCCCCCAAAATCGCCAGCGAGTTTTTATTGTTGGTCATCGAGGTAATTTTTCTTTTCCTAATAGGTATCCTCAGGAAATTACAGCAGGAGAAGCGCTTGGAGATTTAGCGGTCCAAATACCATCAGATGCTAGGTTCTTAACTGAAAGTATGGATACTTATATCTCTAAATATGAAACTGCTTCACATTGTCTTAATCCTCGTGATCTCAATTTAGAAAGACCTGCACGTACTTTGACTTGTCGTAATTTAGCTGGTGCAACAGGAGATATGCAGAGAATAAAATTACCTGATGGTCGTCGTCGCCGTCTGAGTTGTCTTGAAGCTGCTAGATTACAAAGTTTTCCTGATTGGTTTACTTGGAAAGGAGGGGAACAATCAGTTTTTAAGCAAATTGGCAATGCGGTTCCTCCTATGCTTTCTTATTATTTAGCAGGGAGTTGTTTAGAATATCTAGAATCAGAAGTCCGCTATTCTAAACCAGAAATTAGGGCTAGAAATAAGACTTTTCAACTATCATAGAGTTATACTTTAATATGGCTCTTTATGTCTTCTTTAGATGATTTGACTAATTTAGAATTAGCTCAAGCCTTGGCTGAACGGTTAGTTATTGCGCCTGCAGATTGGCACCGTCTCAAGGCTAATCGTCGAGCGCAGGCTTTACAACAGATAACGACTGCTTTAGTTTTTTTACTCAAGGACGATTCTCAGGAAGCTTTGATCAGGCTTAATCAAGCTTCTGGTTGGTTAGATCGTTCTATCTCTGCCCCTCCTTGTCCGACACATGGGGCAGCTAAAAGATAAGCTTAGTTTAGGTGAGCCAAAAATTAATCTGTTCTTTTTTGATTTCTTTACGCAGGTTCAGTTGACTATTTTCTTCGTCCCAGAAGACATGATCGAAGACTTGTTTTAAAATACAAAGACCTCTACCATTTTCGGATTCTTCCGGTGGTAAGGTCTCCCAAGCATCAGTCTGACACGTACATTGTGGTAATTCTGTAAACCCTTGATCTGAAATAATCCAGTGTAGTGCTTTTTTAGTTATCGAAAATTGAACGCAAATGGTTTTACTAGGGTCTAATTTGTTACCATGCTTGGCTGCATTTACGAGAGCTTCTTGTAATCCTAAACGCACTTCATCTTGTAGGCTACAGGGGATAGGTGTTAATAGTATGTCTAAAATTGGGTATAGATAAAGTGTGGAGGCGAAACTCATCTTAGTCCAATTCTTTCGCGCTGGCGGCAGTGAAATAGAAATCACAGACTTCTCCTCTAGGTTCGCTTTCTTGGGTCAATCTTCTAGACTCAGGCTTTTATAGTCTTCTAGTACTATTTTAAATTCAAGGACTCACTTAAATCCATATACAATTTCTCTGAAATTTGCTACTTAGAAATTTATAAGCTTAGGAAAGACAAACAAATACGAGTATATGTGTCCAGAGATAGATAGATAAAGAAATGTATCTATCTCCTAATCGTAACACATAGAACTAAGCTTGTAAAAATACTACCGACTCAACATGTGCTGTTTGAGGGAAGAAGTCTGCTGGTTGGACTCGAATAATTTTATATACTCCATCTTGAGTAAGCAGTTTAAGATCTCGTGCCAGTGTGGGAGGTTGACAACTGATATAGACTAAATTAGGCGCACGTAGTAACCGCAGTCTTTCAATCACTTCAGCATCACATCCCTTGCGTGGGGGATCAACCAGAATAACATCGGGACTTATCTCTAACTCAGGGAGAACTTCTTCTACTTTTCCATGATAAAAAGTGACATTGTTAATCCCATTGAGTCGAACATTGTAGTATGCTTGCTCTAGAGATGATTCTTGTATTTCAATGCCAATGACTTGTTCTACAAGACGAGAGAGGGGGAGAGAAAAGGTTCCCACGCCACAATAAGCATCTAGAAGAGTTTCGTTGCCTTGTAGTTTTAACTGGTCTAGAATGACCTCTAAGACCTGTTCTGCAGCTTCTGTATTGACTTGAAAGAAGGTATCGGGACCTAAATGTAATTCTAATCCACCAAAAACCTCTCTTATGTAGGATTTTCCCATCACCGAGCGAGTTTCTTGACCAAAAATGGCGTTACTCTTTTGAGAATTGAGATTGAGGCAGACTCCCACTAAATCAGAGTAACGTTTTAACCAGATCTCTGCTTGTTCTTGGAGGTTGGGAATATTCCATTCTGTGGTGACTAAAGTTAATAACATCTCTTGTGTTCTTCTGCCAATACGCAAGGAGAGATGACGCAGCAGTCCTTGATGTGAGGTTTCGTTATAGATAGACCAGTTTTGCGCTTGAATATCTTGTTTAATTTCTGCTAGTAAGATATTAAAGTGAGAATCTTGTACGGGACATTGATTAAGGTTAATTAGATTGTGACTTTTCGGGCGATAATAGCCCGCTTGTACTGCTCCAGTGGCGGAGAGTCCTAGGGGGTAGGTTACTTTATTACGATAACCTAGGGGTTCTTTTGCTCTCTGAATGGGAGAAATTGGCAAATCACTAAAACCACCTATACGCTTTAAAGCTTCTTTGAGATGGTTTTCTTTAAGTTCACTTTGATATTCATCTGCTATGTGTTGCCACTGACAGCCACCACATTTGTCTGCTACGATACAACGAGGGCGAATGCGATGTTTAGAATGCTTAAGTACTTCTAAGAGTTTAGCTTGGGCATATTGAGGCTTGAGATACTCTAAACGGACTTTAACCTGATCTCCTGTGACGGTATTAGGCACAAAAACCACTCTTTCTTGGTAGCGGCCTACTCCTTCTCCACTATTACTAACGTCTGTTATCTCTATTTCTATTGTTGCGCCTTGCTGCCACATGATTAACTCTCTCTTTGTGTCAAAAGAAAAGAGGCAGATTACTATCTACCTCTTCCTTGTTTAATAGCCCCAAGGGAATTCGAATCCCTGTCTTCTCCGTGAAAGGGAGACGTCCTAGGCCTCTAGACGATGGGGCCTTGCTCTCACCTTTGCTATTA
>CASBQB010000327.1 GCA_949127655.1 Chroococcales cyanobacterium PMM_0086
AGGCTTGATTTTTCCTCATCCCCAAATTCTATTTATCCCTTTTCTCTGTAATTTTAGCCCCTTTTTTCCCTAAATCTTAAATACCTGCCCTTGAAAGGAGGGGTTAGGGGAGAGGGGTTGGTCATCCCATGGGCGTAGCCGCCCGTAGGGTATGGTGGGGTTAAATTAGCTTATGTTCACGTGACATACTCTCCCGCTAAGCTACGATGTAGATAATTGGTTGTAAAGATATAAAAGATACGCCTAAAGGTGTGCCTTATATCTCACCGCTAAATTGCTTGGCAATTATAACGGGAGTCTTACGGCACGTTAAGATAAAAAGTAGAGGACACAGTTAAATCTTTACCCTGTTTAGCAGTTAGCTTATCGCTTAAGCGTTCGACATACCAAGATTCAGAGTGCTCTATTTTAGTCTCTGCAATAGTCTCTGTAGATTCCTGGATCTTCTTTTTTCTAGGCATGACTATTTTTAAGCTTTAGGGAATAGGTCAAAGACTCTAAAAACAAGTGTTCCTATTCCCACGTTCAAGGTGACGATTAGACCTATCACCCATTTGTAGATAGTTTTTAGCTCTTTAACGTCTTCTTTAAGACTTTGAACATCGCTCTCTAGTCTGGCTTGACCTACTTTTAGATCCGTTAGGTCTTTTTGTGTAGTATCAACAAACTTATCTAATTTTTGCTCTAACTTCTCAATTGCTTTAAGTATTGGAGTCTCAGTCTCAACAGTCATGTTAGAATCCTCATAAGATTTGTTCGCCTTGGAACCTCTTAGTTAGCGCTAGGGGGTTCTCTTTTGTCTTAGTTTACCACTAGACAAGTTCTTATAACTTGAGCAAAAGTCCTGTCTATCACTGCCTAAAAAGTGCTCTATCTAGGATACTTCAGACTTTCCCGACTTCTAACAGGGGGGGTAATATCTTTTCTAGTGCTTTAATTAAGGCTATCCCGAGCGGGATATCGGGTAAGAAGATCATCCCGTTATAGATTTTCTTCTGTACCTTCTCTTTTTCTTTCTCTAATAAAAAGAGAATTATGGGTGCACATATTTACTGCTATTATATAAGCGTTACGCTAGAGGAGCTTAACATGACACAGACAGTAGAATTTGATCTAGCTAAAGTTCTAGAAAGACTAGAAGAAAAAATAGACAAACTTACGGAAAACACTAATAAAAAGTTTGATGAGGTTAACGCTTCACTGACTGATATCAAGGTTAATCAAGCCAAGTTACAGGGGAAAGCAGAAACACTACAGGTAATAATTGGCACTTTAATACTTTTAGTTTTTACCGTCATTCTCAAAGTTTTTGATTTTCTACCTACAACTTGAAATAAGCTCTACCACTATTTAATATACTCTACCCCTCCATTCTCTAGGCTTGGTTAAAGCAGAGAGAAAAATCCGCACCACAGCTAAAGGATCAAATAAAGGCGATAACCAGAATAACCACTCTTGAGGCTTGTTAGAGTGAAAATAAGAAGGGTAGATGGCTATACATAAGGCGAAACGGATGACTACTAAAAAGAGATTCAAACCGAAGGCCAGTTTTAAACTTAAAAAAGAATAGCCCATTCCAAAAATAACAGTACCTAAAAACAAGGTCATCGCTAAAGGTAGACCCTGTAATAGGAATAATAAAGCTAAATCTCCCCATAGTACCGCACTAGAAGAAGCATCTTTAAGATCTAGGGATCTACCCCATCCCGACCAAGTGTCCTTCACTCCCTCATACATACGCACCTTCAGGAGAGAAGAACCGTCTAAAAAGCCTACTTTATAGCCACAAGTAGCAGCATAACGGGCTAAGGTGACATCATCACAAAAAGAGCCTGCAGCGACCTGGTAACCCCCTAAAGCTTCCAAAGCCTTACGCCGAGCTAAAAAACACTGTCCATTAGCCATTACCTGTTCAGGAAATGACTCATTTTTAACGCCTGCCGAGTCAAACCTGTACAATAATGTCATTAATAGAGCCGGTTGCAACAGCCATTCCCCAGCCTCTTCTAGAATGAATTGAGGTGATATTGAGAGTAAATCATAGTCTCCTTGGGTAGCTGCTTCTAGTAGACTAGGGATTAAGCCAGGTTGTGGCTGTGTATCTGCATCAATCCCTAATACCCATTCACTTTCTTGCTTACTATGTAAAAAACCGTAGTTTAAAGCCCAAGGACGACCCACCCATCCAGAAGGTAAGGGATCATCATGGAGTAGGCGAAAACGTGGATCACTTTTAGCTACTTCTTTAATTAGTTCTATAGTTCCATCTTGGGAATAGCTATCAATGAAGAGGATTTCCCTAACTTCATAACCCTGTTCTCCTAACCCTTTTAAACATGGCCCTAGACGTTCTCTTTCATTAAGAGTAGGCACAATTACACTAACTTTTCCCAGTATATCTGGAGTGGCTTTGCCTGGTTTTAAAGGAGGAATACGAGACGCTCCTTTAACCAGACGAGATAAGAGTATTAGGGTTGCAGGAGACTGAAACATCAACAGTAAGACGCAAAAGATAGCTAAAAGTAGTTCTAACCTCACTTATTCAGTGACCCCTAATATAGGTACTTTGACCGGCATTAATTCTATCCCTTCAGTCTCCTCGAGAGAATCTTCTGGGGCTGTGGCCAAACGGTACATCCAAACTGCAGGGATTACACCAGTCAAGATTCCTAAGAAAATAGGCAAATAAATTCCTTCAGCTAGGGAAATAATCATCGCAAAGGCAAAATTTCCCAAGTACATTACTATTGGTAATGTGTAGTCTTGTTTGGGTAATGTTAACGGTTTCATTCGCCAGATTAAAG
>CASBQB010000328.1 GCA_949127655.1 Chroococcales cyanobacterium PMM_0086
CAAACCTGTCGTTTCCAAGCTCGTTCTGCAATGGCTTTTTTCCGTGAGGCAATTTCTGCCCATTCTTGTGACTTAGCTATGCCGAATCTCATTCCCCTAAACTAGACCTGAATCCTTACCTATTTTCCTTGATTTAGTTAACTACTAATTATACCATATTTAACTATAAAATGAAGAAACATTTACTTTGATTTTTTTCTGTTACTTTTTATACAAAATAAGATGCGTTTACCCTGTCAGGAGTGGTAGAAAGTTCTAATCGTAGAGTAGTTACCCAAAGATAAAAACAAGCGGGTATGCACTGGTCAAAATTAGGAGCCGAAGGCGTAATGGCTCTCAGAGCCGTCTATTTAAGTAATTCAAATCGTTGGTCAACTTTCTGGTCAACAGACAAGACCAATGCCTGTTAGTTAGCTTCAAATATACGCGATTCTATTTACTAATTTATCACTCATGTCTAATCCTCGAAATCACAAGATACAAGATATAGGGATGAGATTTGAACAAGTAAAATTTCTGTTCTCTGAAATAGAACAGGAAATCAAGTTTCTCTCAAGTCAGGGAGAATTAGCTCCTGAAGGTTGTTGGATTGTTCGCTATCAAGCTAGAGGAAAAGGAGGAACTTATTGGTATTATAAGTGGCAATCACGGTCAGCAATTTTTGTCACCAAAGATGGTCAAAAGTCTTGTCATAAATATATTGGAAAAGCTGGCAGTCCCGCGTTTATTATCGCAGTAGAGATGATGATTCGTCGGACTAAAATAGACGGTTTACAACAAGTTCGTCACACTCTGGAACTTGGTTTGGCTGATTTGATGGAAGAAACAACAAGACCAACCAATATTTAATTAATAGTTATCGTATAACATCCGCTAACTAGATTTCTCCCACACCTTTTTTCGCTCACCCTTTGCAAGCAGACCATGAGATAGAAATTATTGTTGTAGATGTAACAGAGACTCCAATTGAAAAGCCAAAAAAAACAGAAAAAGTTTTATAGTGGTAAAAAGAAAAGACATACATTAAAATCTCAAATAGTCATCAATAAAATGACATCGGAAATCATATGCACAGCGCATGGTAAAGGAAAAGAGCATGATTTTAGTTTATTTAAAAGAAGTAAAATTTCTTTAAGAAAAGATATTATCTGTCTAGCAGATAAAGGATATCAAGGGATACAAAAAATTCATAGCAAAAGTCAAACACCAACAAAAAAGCCAAAAGGTAAAGAGTTAACTAAAGAGCAGAAAAAGAATAATACAGAATTAGCTAGTAAAAGAATAATTATAGAACATGTTAATCGATCTTTAAAGATTTTCAGAATTTTATCTGAGAGATATAGAAATCGCCATCTCGCCGTAGGCGAGAAGCAAGCTACGTCGCTTTGGTTTGAGATTTAACCTAATTGCTGCTATTTACAATTTTGAACTTAACTTAGTAGCAAATAATTCTACTTAATTATTTATGCAAGAGGTCTAATGATGTTCCCCATGAGTAATTCTACAGAACGATCTTTTAAAATTCCTGCATCAATTAGACGATGGTAATCTTTGAGTGACCACTTAGCCAGAGATATCATTGTTTTAAGCCCCCCTAAATTCTTAAGACTTCCCTCGGCGCAAATTCAAACAACACCAGGGCTTTCTTTGCCAAGCTGTAGCAACTATCCAGCCATGTTTTTCAGCTGCCTCACTGACCGAGTCTGCCTGTTCGGATAAAAGACCCCCAAAAACTGCCCAGGTTTTAGGCTTAGCAAGTTGTGCAATTTGTGGCATCAAATCAATGATCACCTTTGCTAAGATATTGCAAACAATTCCATCTACCCCTTCTGGGACTAGTTCTAATAACTCTTTTACACTACCCTCATTAATAATCAAAGAGGCTGGATCTAGTTTGTTGAGATGCCGATTGTTGCGGGTGGCTTGGATTGATAGTATATCTGTGTCTACTGCGTAGGCTTTTTGAGCACCCAGTAAGAGCGCCCCTATACTGAGAATACCTGACCCACAGCCGATATCAGCAACTACTAGTTCTCCATTTGAATCTATTAAACGC
Organism: Chroococcales cyanobacterium PMM_0086; assembly: GCA_949127655.1. GTDB lineage: Bacteria > Cyanobacteriota > Cyanobacteriia > Cyanobacteriales > Microcystaceae > CAISPN01. The sequence continues at coordinate 2,057 of CASBQB010000328.1, forward strand.
ATTTCTAAAGATTCTAGACAGAGTTGAGTAGTTTCATGGGTTCCTGTTCCAAAAGCATTGCCGGGATCTATACGCAAGATTAGACGTTCTGTACCTTCAGGTGGTGTCAACCAAGCGGGATAGATGATTAATCTATCCCCTACTGGTGTGGGTTCCCAATGTTTTTTCCAACTATTAGCCCAATCCTCTTCCTCAATTCTCTGCCAACTTAATACTGGTGCTGGCAAACTAGATAAAATAGCATCTTGGGTTAACCAGATAGATAAAGCTGCTATGTCTAATACCTGCGCCTTTAGCTGCGGAATATAGGCCTTAACTAAGTAGGATCGTTCTTGAACTTCTAAAGATGTACCTGAACAACCAAAGCTATCCAAGCGCCAGAAAATGATGTCTTCTAAGGCCGGGTCACAAATAATGGCTATTTCCCACCAGCTGTTGCTCATAACAAGCCAACCAAGACAAACTCCTTACAGTTTGACAGTATAAGCATCTCGAATGCCAGAAACCTTAATAATTTCAGTGAGTAGTCCTTCTGGTAAGGGGTCATCTAGACTTAAGGCCATGACTGCATCACCCCGAACAATCTTCCGCCCGACCTGCATACTGGCAATATTGACATTAAAACTACCTAAAAGTGAGCCTATTTGACCGATTATCCCTGGCATATCTCGGTGTAGGGTGAATACCATATAGTTACTTGGTGGTACATTGATGGGAAAGCCGTCAAGATCAATAATCCGAATCTCTCCATTACTCAGCAAAGCACCTGTAACTGAATGTTCTCCCACATCACCTCTAGCTGATAGATGTAAGGTACCTGAATAGTCTCCTGCAGTAGCATCTCTTGTTTCTATTACCCTAATTCCTCTTTCTTTGGCTTCAATGGAAGCATTGACATAGTTAACCCGTTCGCGCAAAGCTGGGGTAAGCAGACCTTTGATGGCAGCAACGACTATGGGTGTGCTCTCATTGCCCGCTAAATCGCCCCGTAAGCTGACATTGAGTAAGTCAATACGTCCACCCGCCAATTGACCTACTAAAGTCCCTAGTGTCTCAGCTAGCTTGAGATAAGGACCTAGTTTTTCCATAACGTCTGGAGTTAAACCAGGAATATTGACAGCAGATCTAGCTGGTAATCCTAACAGAATATCCCGAATCTGTTCAGCTACATCAATAGCTACGTTCGCTTGGGCCTCTGTAGTAGATGCTCCCAAATGAGGAGTTAAGATAATATTTTTTAACCCGCGCAGTTTTGATTCTCCTAGAGGTTCTTGTTCAAAAACATCTAAAGCTGCTCCCGCAATTTTCCCCGCTTCTATCGCTTCGACTAAAGCAGGTTCATCAATGATTCCACCGCGTGAACAGTTGATAATGCGCACTGTCGGCTTCATTTTAGCTATTGATGCTGCATTAATCAGATGAGCGGTTTCTGCTGTTTTGGGTACGTGCAGAGTTATATAGTCTGACTCTGCAAAAAGGGTATCTAAATCTACTAATGTACAACCTAATTGCTCTGCCCTTTCTTGAGAAATGAAGGGATCATAGGCCAGAAGTTTCATGCCCATTGCACGACCTACTGTAGCTACATGAGAGCCTATTTTTCCTAGTCCCACTACACCTAGGGTCTTTTTATAGACTTCTGCGCCTACAAAACTCTTCCGATCCCATTGGTTATTTTTGATTGATTGATTAGCATCTGGAATGTGACGGGATAAAGATAACATCATTGCTAGGGCGTGTTCTGCTGCTGCAATGGTGTTGCCTTCTGGTGAATTAACGACAATTATCCCTTTTCGAGTTGCCGCAGGTACATCGATATTGTCCACCCCAACGCCCGCTCTGCCAATGACTTTCAGTTGGCTTGCGGCTTCAATAATTTCTTTAGTTACTTTTGTCCCTGAACGCAGCATTAAAGCATCATATTCAGGAATTATTTTCACTATTTCTTCAATAGATAGCCCAGTTTTAACATCGACTTGTGCAACTTGAGATAATATTTCAATCCCGATTTGATCAATTGGATCGGATACTAGAACTTTCGTCATACTAGGGTATTACGTCCTTGATTGCCCTTTGTTAGTATTTATAGACAAGCTATAAATACTAAAGTCATAATATCACTTGCTAGGTTAAATTAACCTCTCAACACATACACTAAATAATTCTCAATTTCTTGCTTATCGATAATTCGAGAGAATTTACTGAGCAGACAAAAAATATTAAATAAGTAAGTATAAACCTATTACTCTTGGCGATTAGGCATTAACAACTCATTATCTCTGTGGGCTTGGATTTTAGTCCTTTCGTGAAATCACGTAGTTCATAAATGATATTTTTCCTGCCAATAATCACTATATCAGGTTCATTGATGTACAGGATAGCTCTTTTCAAGGCAGTTGCTGGGTGAGTTTTGGAGTCGTTTAAAGATTTGTCTTTCTTTTCTTCTAAGCTTTTTAAGAAGAAACTTATAGTCTGAGAGTTTAACCATTTCTGTTCTACAGCTATTTCGCCAAATCTACGTCTGACTTTTTTTTCCTGTTCGTCTAAAATATAGCTAATTTGTGTTTCATTCAACAGTGCCGCTCTTTTGAGATAATAGCCTATAGGTTGTCTGGGGTAAACAGTTTTAGCTATCTCCCACTCTTGGGCAAAAAAGTCAGCTGTTCTTTGTTTTAGCCAGTCATGTTTAGCTAGTATTTCGCCAATTCTCAAATTGTAACGCCTTTGGTCTTCTAAAGCCACCTTAAGTTGTTGCTCAGAGATTATTCCAGCTTCAATTAACTTAGTGCCTAATAATTTTGGGTTGCCTTGATTGGTCATTTCTCAAAGTCTTCAAAAGATTATTGATACCTTTGATGCTAGCTGATTGTATAGCAATTCTAAATGATTCGTGAAATATAAAACAAAATGTTACAATACCAATTTTAGGTTGAGCTAGTAACTGCGCTCGCCATCTCAATGAAGCAACTAGAAGACATTTAAGGAAAATTTCTTTTCTTTCTGGAATATGTAGCACAATGACCAATACCTTATACGATACTGATTACAACCAATGGATTGAAGAGACGGCACGACAATTGCGAGAGAGAAGATTTGATTATGTCGATTGGGACAATTTAATAGAAGAGATAGAAGACATGGGCAAAAGCCAGAGACGCGCTTTAGAAAGTCTTTTAACCCGTCTTTTAGAACATCTTCTTAAGCTTTACTATTGGAAGTCGGAAAAAAATAGATCAGGTAATCACTGGGCTTCGGAAATTGTCAATTTTCGAGCTTCAATTAACAAGCGGTTAAAAGAGTCTCCTAGTTTAAAACCTGCCATGGAATCTATCTATGCTGAGGTTTTCCCTATAGCTTTTAAATCAGTCTCTAAGCTTTTCTCACTTCCTTGTGATGCCCAGATTTCCCTTGAGCAAGCTTTAGATGATGATTGGTTTCCCGATGATTTACAGTAACACATAAACCTAGCAAAGCTTACTCAATATAGTATATAAAGACTAATATCTTTTGTGGTTAAGTTAACAGTTAAGTTTTGTATCTGGGATACAATGAAAAACGATTAATAAAACTTAACAAAGCAAGAATGACAGTAAATTGGCATAAAACAAAATCACTCATCTTATTAGTTGCACCTTTTTTTCTTTGGGGAACAGCAATGGTAACCATGAAAGGGGTAATAGAGACAAGTAGTCCTCTGTTTATGGCAGGATTACGCATTTTCCCTGCTGGAATCTTACTGTTACTAGTCACCTCATGGCAAAAAAGGCCTCAACCAAGCACTAAAATAGCCTGGAGTTGGATTATTCTCTTTGCTTTGATTGATGGAACACTCTTTCAAGGTTTTTTAGCCCAAGGACTCAGCAGAACAGGTGCAGGGTTGGGATCAGTGATTATTGACTCACAACCTCTAGTTGTCGCATTAATGTCAAGTTGGCTATTTGGTGAAGTGATTGGACTTTGGGGAGGGTTAGGGTTAGCTGTAGGTATTTTGGGCATTAGCTTAATTGGTCTAAGCGATCAATGGCTGTATAGTCTTTGGGAAACACAGTCGCTAGAAATAACTCTCACTTGGCAGAGTTTTTTAAACAGTGGCGAAGGACTGATGTTGTTTGCTTCTCTCTCAATGGCTATCGGGACTATCTTAATCCGCTACATAGTGCGTCACGTTGACCCTGTAGTGGCTACAGGATGGCATATGGTCATTGGTGGAGTGCCTCTGCTTTTAGCTTCTGCTTACTGCGAGACCCAGCAGTGGAGTAATATATCTGCCCTAGGCTGGCTATCTTTAACTTATTCTACTATTTTTGGCAGTGCTCTTGCTTATGGGCTGTTTTTCTTTCTCGCTTCTAGCGGTAATTTAACTAGTTTGAGTTCTCTGACCTTTTTGACTCCAGTTTTTGCCCTGAGTTTTGGAAGTATTTTCTTATCTGAAGTTCTCAGTCCTCTTCAGTGGATCGGTGTTAGTTTAACCATCCTGAGTATCTATTTAATCAATCAACGTCAAGAACTGGCTGAACATATTGCTTATCTATTCTCTTTAATTCTTAAAACATTGCAACTTCAAAAACCCACACCAAATAGATAGAAAGTGAAAAATATTTACAAGAGGTCTTAATATTCTCAATTCAAACCTCTTGTAAATAAACATCAATAATTACTCTGATCAGAGTAAAATCTTGGCTGGCTTTGTAGCTTACCTAATTATTTCTCAATATATTATTAAAAGTTCCAACTATGCCCAAAAGTGGAGCAAATGGGCTAAAAATTGTCCCTATTGTATCAGTTACTTGCGTTAAACCACTACGGTTAACCACAACAACATCACCAGGTCTTAGAATGGGATTAGTCTCTTCATTGATGCCCACTGCTAAATTTATATTAACATCTCTGGTGGAGACTGTTCCATTAGGATTTAGACGAATCAAGTGAACAGTACTTTGGTCAGCGCGTCTTTGATCAAAACCACCTACACTTAGAATAGCTTGATTAAGTGGGGTATTGGGGGGTATTTCTACTGTGCCTGGTTTAAGAACTTCACCAATCACATTGATGCGAATACGATCAGGGGAAAAACTTGCACTGGCCAATGCTTGAGCCTCTTTTGGGCTGATCCTTTTAGCGGTAGGCACAGTTATTGTATCGCCATCTTGTAGTATTATATCCTGATCGACATTTCCTGCTTGGAGTAATGCCCATAAATCAACAGGAATGACTTGTATTTCTCCTGAACGGGTCAACCGTTGTATTTCTACATTCCGAATATTTGCTAATGGTTTTGTACCTCCTGCTTGTTGCAAGGCTGAACTGACGCGGGGAAATAGAGAACGACGTGCCGCAGTAGTTGAAGTAGGTAAATTAGTTGAATTAGCACCAGTTAAAATGCTGTCAGGTTCTCCTAAACGATAAGTTCCAGGACGGTAAATTTCTCCCACAATAGCCACAGTTATTGTACGACTAGGTTGAATACCAAAGTTAGCATCTGAGAGTTGTCTGACTTCCGCTTGGTTTATAGAGTTTTTAGTGGGAACAAAGATTCTATCTCCATCTCTGAGGGAGATATCTTGTGAGGGGTCTCCGGTATTGAGTAGAGTAAAGAGATTGAGTGTATAGACTTGTTCCTTATTGCGATACTGTCTGATTATTCTAACTGTACTGACATCAGCAGTCGTTCTGGTTCCGCCAGCTTGTTTGAGAATATCAGTTAAAAAAGGAAATTTTTGACCCTGTACTACTGCTAAAGTGTAAACGCCTGGGTTGTTTACCTCACCTGAAATATTGATTTTTAAAGGGCGCGGACTTATTAGACCAACACTTAAAACAGGACGTTTGATATAGCGACTGTAGCTTTGTGTGAGTAGTTCAGTAAGTTCAATCAGAGTAAGATCTTGAACTTTGAAAGTGCCAACCAGAGGAAAACTAGCTGTACCATCTACTAAAATATTATATTCGCCAGAATATTCTTTAACATTTAAGACATCCAGACGAATGCGATCACCAGGACCAACTGTATAGAGAGTTTCTATTGACTCTATAGAAGTTTGTTCTAAATTAGAATTAGAATTAGAATTAGTATCAGTGGATTCTACAGGGGCTGCCTGTGCAGAAAAGGAACTACCGAGTAAAATAAGAATAGAACCGAAAGCAGTTAGAGGTTTAGTTAACATTAAGGGATTCCAAGCTGAATTCAACATCTAGTCAATTGTTAAGAAATTAGTAATTCTATCTGATGATCATGGTTGTGTCTAGCTTAGTATATCTTAGTAGTCTGCTAATTAGCTTTGAAAAGCCCCTTAAGTAAGCATTTCTAACAAGTCCCAATTAAATCCCAAAAATGAACAAGCGACAAAAATTTCCCAATCTAGTTGGATCTAAATGGACAGCAACCCAAAAAACCTGGGGCTGGAGGCATTTTCAAGTAATTAATCGAAGTCAACAAGGCGAATGGATTTTCGTTGAGATGGTCGCATCTTGTGATCGTAAAGTCCGCTTTTGGCTAAATGCTGAACAACTTTTTGAGGGTTCATCTTGGAGAGCAAGCTGGCTAAGTTTAGCTCAAATGAGCGAGGAGTCAGATTGCTCATTTGAATAGTCAGTTTTTTTCAATTTCTAAGTGTTAAAACTACCTGCAAGAAAAGCCTTGATATTTTGATATTGTAGTAAACCATTATTCAATGATCCTTAATTTTTACTTGTTACAACATGGATCAAAAAAAAGAAATCGAGCAATTAATACAAGTGTCACCTTTTTTTGGGGGGTTACCTCCAGAGAGTGTAAGACAAGCAACACTTCATTTAATGACCCGTTCACATCCAGCTAACTGTGTGATTGTTTTAGAAAATGATTGGGGTGGCGCTGTCTACTTCATCTTAGAAGGATGGGTAAAAATTCGTACCCACAATAGCGACGGGAAAGAAGTCACACTGAACATCATTGGTAGTGGAGAAATAGTCGGCGAAATGGCTGCCTTAGATGAGGTTCCACGTTCTACAGATGTGATAACTTTGACAAGCGCAAAAGTTTGCAGTATTCCTGCTCAAGATTTTGTCAGACTCCTAAAAATAGAACCTTTAGCGGGTATTCATCTAGCTCGTTTGATTGCTAAACGTTTAAGGCACCTTAATCGCCGCTTACGTCTGCGGGAGTCAGATAGTCTTTCTAGGGTAGCAGACACCCTCCTGTTTTTAGCAGAAGGACAGGGCAAAAAAGAGGGCGAAGGCATCGCTATTCCTAATTTACCTCACCGAGAACTGAGTAGTATTAGTGGACTAGCTAGAGAGACAGTGACGCGCTCATTAATTAAACTAGAAAAAAAGGCCTTAATAAAAAGAGACTTAGAAAGTCTGGTAATTTTAGATTTACTAGGCTTAGAAAAACTAATCAACTAAATCAAGAAAGGTTCAAGAACAATGTCAAAGCAAAATAGTCAAGGTTTCTTTGTGGTAGGACTTGTATTAGGTGGTGTGGTGGGAACAGTGGTCGGGCTACTTTTAGCACCTCGTTCAGGACGCGAAACTAGAAGTATTTTAAAGAAATCTGCTCAAGCGATCCCAGAAATAGCCGAAGATCTCTCTAGCAGTGTACAATTACAGAAAGATCGTCTCTCTGATTCTACTGCAAAAAATTGGGATCGTCTTAAAGATGCCATTGCAGCAGGCATAAAAGCTAGTCAATCAGAGCCAGAAGAGTTGGTCGTAGTTTCAGATGCTTCTAACACCGAAGAAACAAATCGCACTCGATAATTAACTGTGTGACAGAACCTCTTTTTTGGCTTGGTCTATCTCTTTTACTGGTAAGTGTTAGCTTGACGGCTGTTCTAGTAGCGGCTATTCCTGCTTTTAATGAATTAGCACGTGCTGCCCGTAGTGCGGAAAAACTCTTTGATACCCTCAGACAAGAATTCCCCCCTACTTTAGAAGCAATTCGCCTGAGTGGGTTAGAAATCAGTGAGTTAACAGATGAAATTAATGCTGGTGTTAAGACTGCAGGAGAGGTAGTTAAGCAAATTGATCAGAATTTGACTCAAGTTAAGGCTCAAGGTAGTGCCCTTAAAAACGGTACTAACCGCTTAGTTACTGGACTTAAAGTAGCTTGGCGCACTTGGAATTTAAAGAACAATCAAATACCAAAGTGATGAGTTTAACTAAATTATAATGAACAATTAGTATACTGCAAATGGACAGTGGAGACAGTTGCTTCTCTTGGCGAACTTGTACCTATAGATGCAAAGCGGGTTCCCGTAGGCTAGTCACGGGTGTTCTCGTGCGCTTATATAAACTCACAACAGAATAAGAATTTCCTTGATAGAATGGAAGCTGTTTGATATAATTTTAAGCAGTTTCTGAGTAAATATTATTCAAAAGCTTGATGTTCCATTAAAAATTAATAAAATCAGCGTTCTTCCTTTAATTTTGCTATGTATAAGTCAATACAGCCACTTAGCTAAAATTGACTCAAAATCGGAACCTGTTTGAGGAATATTATGCTGGATTATCTTCCACCTTTAAATGATCACAACTTGCCATATCCCGATACAATTCACCCGATCGTGGTTCATTTTGTGATTGCAATGGTATTATTTGCAGTTTTATGTGATGGAATCGGCTATTTTACTCGTAACTCTCGTATGTATGAAGTAAGCTGGTGGAATTGGTTTTTTGCCACCATTTCCATTTTTATCGCCATTATTTTTGGACAGATTGAAGCTGGATTAGCAGAACCCTACAGAGCAGCAGAATCAACCTTAAACTTACATAGTCTACTTGGCTGGTCGTTGTCAGGGATTATAGCATCAGTAACAGGTTGGCGCTACGTGATTCGTTCCCGCAATCCCAAGGAATTACCAGTGGCTTTTCTAGGCGTGGGAGTTTTGTTAACAGGATTAGTCTTCTTTCAAGTTTATCTCGGCGATTTACTGGTTTGGGTCTATGGACTGCATACAGTTCAAGTCGTGGAAGCAACGAGAGAGGGAATTATCTAATGAATCCAGATTTGATTGAGCAACTGGGAAATCAACTGGGGACTAACGGCCTACCCTACCCCATTCCGATCCACCCCAATTTAGTGCATTTAACCTTGGGCTTGTTTATTGTAGCGATTGGTTTCGATATTGTCGGGGCCTTATTTCCCCTAGAAAAACCCCTCTTTAAATTCTTGGCTATCCCAGCAACTAGATCAAACTTCTTTGATGTAGGTTGGTACAATATGATAGCAGCAGCCGTGATTACCTTTGCTACTGTGGGAGCAGGTTTCTACGAAATTATGCTAGCACAGCCACCCGCAACAGTCAAAAGTGCTTGGGGACTCCAGGCAATGGAGACAATGCTTTGGCATGGAGTCGGGGGAGTATTAATATTAGTGCTTATTACCTTGATGGCAGTATGGCGAGGCTTTCAGCGATTTATCTGGCGCAAAGATATGTCCAGACAAGTGCAGTGGGGCTACTTATTAGTAGGATTGGGGATTTTTGTCTTGATGTTTGCCCAAGGAACTTTAGGAGCACAACTAGCAGGGGAGTTTGGCGTACATATCAACGCTGCTCGTCTATTGCGCATAGGTGAAAATCCAAATCTATTGTTAAAATAGGGAAACCCATGAAAAATAGTACAATTCTGAACCTAGTAGCGGTGAGTATCGTACTAGCTGTGATTAGTTGGTGGATGGGACAACAATCTTACTCCTGGTTTCCACCCCAAGCATCGGTTGAAGCAAAGTTAATAGATGATCTGTTCAGCTTTTTGGTAGCTCTAGGAAGCTTTATTTTTCTAGGAGTAGTAGGCACCATAACTTACTCAGCCCTATTCCAGCAAGCAGGGAAGTATGACTACAGTGATGGACCACCTATTGAGGGGAATGTGACCTTAGAAATAGTCTGGACAGCCATACCTTTCGCGCTGGTTATCTGGATCGCTGTCTATAGTTACCAGATTTACGATCAGATGTCCATTGAAGGTCCGATGGAGCACAATCATCTAGGTATGACCCAAAGCGCTCAAGCTGCCCCAATAAATGAGACTGTCCCAGTTTCAACCATTGAAGTTCATTCTCGCCAGTGGGCCTGGGAATTCCGTTACCCTGAGCAAAACATTACTAGTACAGAATTGCACTTACCCAACAATCAACGAGCGAAGTTAACCTTACAGTCAGAAGATGTAATACATGGGTTTTATATTCCTGCCTTTAGAGTCAAGCAAGACATCATTCCAGGTGAAATAACTGACTTTGAATTTACACCTATCCTAGAAGGTAAATATAGGTTACGCGATTCGCAATACAGTGGGACATACTTTGCCGCAATGCAGACTAATGTAATTGTTGAATCACCCGAAGCCTATCAAAAGTGGTTATCAGAAGCAGCCAATAATGCCCCAAAAGCAGCCTATAATCGGGCATTTGCGGAATATAACAGAAACCCCAACTCTGCCCGTACAGGGTGGAGAACAATCAGACCCGCCTCTCCTCCTGTTGTCAACTATTCGAGTCCTCAAGAGAGCAAATAATGACAAATATACCTATTGAAGCGATTACGAGTGTAGAACAGCCACAACCAGGTGCGCCGGATAATTGGAAGAGATTTTTTACCTTCAGTACCGATCATAAAGTTATTGGCATTCAATATCTAGTCACCTCCTTCTTCTTCTTTCTAGTTGGCGGACTACTGGCAATGATCATCCGTGGAGAGTTAATCACACCCGAAGCTAATCTAGTTGATCGGACAGTCTATAACGCCATGTTCACCATGCACGGCACGATCATGTTATTCCTGTGGACATTTCCCTCATTAGTAGGCTTATCTAACTACCTAGTGCCCTTAATGATCGGAGCCCGTGACATGGCCTTCCCCCGCTTGAATGCAGCAGCCTTCTGGTTGGTTCCTGTCTTGGGCATAATTATGATGGCTAGTTTTTTAGTACCGGGTGGTCCAGCCCAAGCGGGTTGGTGGTCTTACCCTCCAGTCAGTTTGCAAAATCCCACAGGAAATTTAATTACTGGACAGGTTTTATGGGTTCTAGCAGTAGCTATTTCTGGTGTGTCCTCGATTATGGGCGCGGTGAACTTTGTCACTACAATTGTAAGAATGCGAGCACCAGGGATGACTTACTTTAGAATGCCAGCTTTTGTCTGGACGGTCATGGCAGCGCAGATTATTCAACTCTATGGCTTACCAGCCTTGACTGCAGGCGCAGTTATGCTGCTTTTTGATTTAACGATGGGTACTAGCTTTTTTGACGCAGCTAAAGGCGGAAACCCTGTATTATTTCAGCACTTTTTCTGGTTTTATTCCCATCCTGCAGTTTATGTAATCATCCTGCCTATCTTCGGCATTTTTTCCGAAGTTTTCCCAGTCTATGCCCGTAAACCTCTGTTCGGTTACAAAGTTGTAGCTGTATCCTCAATTGTGATCACAGGATTAAGTGGTATTGTTTGGGTACATCATATGTTCGCTAGTGGCACGCCTGGCTGGATGCGGATGCTCTTTATGGCAACAACCATGCTGATATCTGTACCTACTGGGATTAAGGTCTTTGCCTGGGTAGCAACTATTTGGGGCGGCAAGATACGATTAAATACCCCCATGTTATTTGCATTGGGTGCCTTGATGATGTTTGTTTTTGCAGGCGTGACAGGTATCATGTTAGCTGCAGTACCTTTTGATATCCATGTCAACAACACCTATTTTATTGTAGGGCACTTTCACTATGTGATTTATGGTGCTGGAGTTATGGGCATCTATGCTGGTCTGTATCATTGGTTCCCAAAAATGATCGGACGTATGTACTCAGAAGGCTTAGGTAAACTGCATTTTGTTCTGACCTTTATTGGAACAAATTTGACTTTTTTCCCAATGCACCCTCTAGGACTGCAAGGAATGCCTAGAAGAGTCGCTTCCTATGACCCCGAATTTGCCTTCTGGAACGTGATTGCTAGTTTGGGAGGGTTCCTGCTAGGAATATCTACTCTTCCCTTCATTTTGAATATGGTGGGTTCATGGGTTCAAGGGGAAAAAGCACCAAAAAACCCCTGGCGAGCAATTGGGTTAGAATGGCTGATCTCTTCACCACCTTCTGCTGAGAACTTTGAGGAACTGCCGATAGTCATTGCTGAACCCTATGGCTATGGTAAAGATGAACCACTAGTTGCTAATCCTAATGCTTTGGAGGTTGCGCATGACTAATGAAATAGAGACTTCACTCAATGAGCAAGTGGTTTATACAGCAGCAGAACATTCCCACGATGAAGCGGGAAATAGTATGTTTGGCTTTATTGTTTTCTTGATCTCAGAAAGTGTGATTTTTTTGAGCTTCTTCGTTGGTTATATTGTTTATAAAACAAGTGTATCGGATTGGCTCCCAACAGGAGTGACAGGCTTAGAAATTAAGGAGCCAGCAATTAACACAGTAGTGCTAGTTTCTAGTAGTTTTGTAATTTACGTTGCCGAACGCTATCTCCATGACAAAAGCTTATGGGGGTTTCGTGCCTTTTGGTTGACCACTATCGCTATGGGAAGTTACTTTTTATATGGTCAAGCGGTGGAATGGAGTAATTTACCTTTTGGCTTTACTGATGGTGTCTTTGGAGGCACCTTTTATTTATTGACAGGGTTTCATGGTTTGCACGTATTGACAGGCGTATTGTTACAGTTAATTATGCTGGGGCGCTCATTTATGCCTGGTAACTATGACAAAGGGGAGTTTGGCGTGGCTGCTACTTCCTTATTCTGGCACTTTGTCGATGTTATTTGGATTATCCTGTTTGTGCTTATTTATGTGTGGCAATGAGAGAAGTAGAGAGGAACACCTAAGATGATTATCGATGACCAATACTATGATCTGATCATTGTCGGGACAGGCGCAGGAGGCGGCACTCTAGCTTATAAACTGGCTCCGACTGGTAAAAAGATTCTGATTCTAGAAAGAGGGGATTATATGCCCCTAGAAGAACAAAATCGCACCAATGTAGATGTCTTTAAAAGAGACCGCTATCACGCGCCCGAACAGTGGTATGACAATGCTGGAGAACCTTTCTGTCCTCAAATGAATTACGCTGTCGGTGGTAATACCAAAATCTATGGGGCCGCATTACTAAGACTAAGAGAAGGGGATTTTGAAAGGGTTGAACATGAAAAGGGAGTTTCACCTGAATGGTGCTTAAAGTATTCAGACTTTGAACCTTACTATACTGAAGCAGAAGCGCTTTACAAGGTTCACGGTCAAACCGGAAGCGACCCAACAGAAGCCCCTCACAGTACTGAGTATCCCTTTCCTGCAGTAGTTCAGCCCGCCCAAATTGAAGGAATTTTCCATGCCCTAACTGAACAAGGTCTACACCCGTCCCCTATCCCTCTAGGACTGACGCGCCAAGCAGATGACCCAACCAATGATGCAGAGGTGAGCGGCGTTGCCCTAGCCTTGCAATACCCCAATGTGACCTTAAAAACGGGTGCTAAAGTCGTCTGTCTACATACGAATTCATCTAGTAAAGTGGTCAAAGCGGTTGAAGCCCAAATTAACGGACAATCATTTCTGTTTTTAGCAGATATTGTAGTACTTGCTTGCGGTGCAGTTAATTCAGCCGCACTACTGTTGCGCTCTGCCAGCGATCTCCAACCAAAAGGACTAGCTAACAGTTCTGATCAAGTTGGGCGTAATTTAATGAAAGGTCTGATGACTGCTGTAGTGCAACTGAGCAAGACACCCAATTCAGGCACCTTTCAAAAGACTGTCTGTATCAATGATTTTTACTGGGGTGATATTGATTTTCACTACCCAATGGGGCATATTCAAAATATAGGTGGTTTGCTTACTGATGTGATCTTTGCTGAGGCTCCACCGATGCTCTCTGTCTTGGCTAAATTGCTGCCAGGATTTGGACTCAAGCAGTTGGCTACTCGTTCAATTGGTTGGTGGATACAGACAGAAGATTTGCCTGATCCCAATAACCGTGTACGAGTTGAAGGAGATAAGCTCTATATTGACTACACACAAAATAATACACAGGCACACGACCGCTTAATTTATCGCTGGATAGACTTGTTAAAAACTGTTGAAAAATCTTTAGATGGTTTTCAGCGTGGGGTAATGCACCCCCGTGGGGAAGTGCCTATTCAGGTAATGGCTAATCAATGTGGTACCTGTCGTTTTGGGGATGATCCAGCTACTTCAGTTTTAGATCGTAACTGCCGTACGCATGATGTAGATAACCTCTATGTTGTTGATGGGAGTTTCTTTCCATCTAATGCAAGTGTTAGTCCTGCTTTAACGATTATTGCTAATGCGCTAAGAGTAGGGGATCATCTTATTGAACGGTTAAAATAATACAGAGCATCACAAGTCTATAAAACACTCTTGAAAACTTATCTCACGTCTTAACTTGTGAGATGAGTTGTCGTGTTAATTCTCTTGGCTTTGTGGAGATTCATCTATGGCTTTTTGAATGGTTTCTAAGCCTAGTTCTAGGGCGCTCGCTATTTGTTCTACAGATAAGCCTAAACGTAATAAACCTGGAATGGTCTGTAGTTTGC
>CASBQB010000329.1 GCA_949127655.1 Chroococcales cyanobacterium PMM_0086
CTTATGTCATGTAAAGATAAAACCATAAATAACAAATATAAAGAACAACAACAACAACAAGTTTTTTCGTTGTATAATCCCAACAACATTTCTCATAACAACGTATTAAGTGTATAATGAGTTGAGGCTCGACCAAGTTATCGATTATGAGCGAATACCCCGATAATTGGAAAGAATTAACTTATCAACTTAAGGAAAAAAACAACTGGAAATGTTCAAAATGTGGGATACAATGTATTAAACCAGGCGCTCAAGGGAACAAGCAATTAACTAAATCTGAAAGGTCGAAACTTACTCTACAAGCACATCACAGTGATTATAATGTCTCAAATAATCGCCCTGAAAATCTGAGAATACTTTGTAGTGCGTGCCATCTAGGCTACCACTGTGGAAGGAGAACGAACATCCATCCAAACCAGCTCTGTTTAGATTTAAAATTATAAATAGGAAGACACAAAATAATTGTTGTTACAAAAAGGAAAAGAGCCTGAAACCGAACAAGTAATTTGGTTGGTATTAGGAAATGATTACCTGCCAATAGAACCAATACAACAATATCTCAATCATCTAGTTAACCTAGAACGTTCACCTAATACGGTTAACTCATACGCTCAATGGTTAAAAACTTACTGGGAATATTTAGACAAAAAAAAATTAGACTGGCGTGATATAAATATTGAAGATTTAGCGATGTATATACGTTGGTTAAGAATTGGTGATGGTAATAAGGCTATTAGGTCAGAGAAGACTGTTAATCATGCCATGACGATAGTTAATGTCTTCTATGAATTTCATACCCATAGAGGCAATGTAGGGAACACTCTAAAGTTTACTCGTTATAATCTTCAAATTGGAATTCCGAGGTTTACATCTTTTTTATCTGGTATTGCCAAATCTAAACCAAGAGAAAAATCCTTACTAAAGTTAAAAGAGCCTAAAAAGTTTCTCGGTTGTTTAACCCAACAGGAAATCACCAAATTAATTAAAGCTTGTAATAACAAAAGAGAGCAATTAATTATTAAGATTCTCTATGAGACAGGAATGCGTAAAGGTGAACTTCTAGGCTTACGCTTGGAAGATATGGGGGATTGTGGAGAAAATGAAATTGCGATAGTTACCAGAAAAAATCGTAACGGTGCAAGAGTTAAAAACAATGCTGAGAGAGTTCTCAATGTGAGCAAAGAATTAATGCAAGTTTATGAGGACTATTTAATAGAAGAATATCCAGATATTAAACCAGATTTTGTCTTGGTAAATATCTGGGGTGGTGAAGTAGGAGAACCTATGAATTATCGTTCGCTTAATTATCTACTAAAACAATTAGAAAAAAAGACTGGGATTCACGTTTATCCTCACTTGTTTCGTCATACTCATGCTACTGAATTAATTAGAGCAGGAGTAAATATTTATCACGTTAGTAAGCGGTTAGGTCATGCTTCTATTAGCACAACTTTAAACTCATACGGACATTTAACTAAAGAAGATTTAAGAATAGTTATCGATGAACAATAATCAAGGAGAAAATCTAACAAAAGAAAAATTTTTAAACAATTCATTATTGATTAATACGGAATACCTTTTAAGTAAAGATATTTGGTTGACTGAAGAAGATTTAGGATTAAAAACTCATCAACATTCACCAGTTAAGCATTTAAACTTTAGTTTGCTCAAACAATCTTGGCTAAAAAAAAGAGCCAAGCAATATATCATTTATAAAAGAATACAAGGAATTAAGATTTCGACTCTTAGTAACTATTTGTTGATGTTTAACAATCTCTCTAGATTTCTAGAGACCAAAAGTCTTAATTGCTTTTCGGAAATTGATGAAAATATTTTAGATTTATTTGTCAAGCAGGTAAGTAAAAAATCTCAGTCATCTCGTCAAATTCATATCGGTTCTCTCAAAGGATTCTTAGATACTGGAAATCTTGAAGGTTGGTTTAAAATATCAACTTATACATTAAAAGAATATAGTAAAGGTAAAAAATACAATCAAGTAAATATCAACTATATTCCCGATGAAGTTTTACAACAATTAGATGAGAATTTACATTTTTTCCCAGAACCAATCCAAAGACTTGTAGTATTGATGAAAACATTGGGTTTAAGAGCCTGTGAAGCATTAAACATGAAATTTGATTGCTTGAGACAGCATCGAGATGGTAATTGGGACATTGAATTTGTTAATTGGAAATTTCAAGAGAGGTTAGATAGATTACCTATTAATGAATATTTAGTTTCTTTGATTAAGCAGCAACAAAAGTATATTCGAGATAATTTAGGTGAGAATTTTGATATTTTATTTTGTGGAAATCAACTTGGATATGCCGTCCAAAAAACAGGTCAGGTCATACCTTTTTTACCATCCCCAAGAACCTTAACAAGACAGTCGTTTAATCGCTATTTAAACCAACTAGCAAAACGCTGTAATATTCAAGATAAAACAGGCAATATATTTGATTTTAAGACTCATCAATTTAGGAGAACTGTTGCGACAAAAATGGCTAATCAAGGTGTAAGAACTTACATCATTCAATGTTACTTGCGTCATTTAAGTCCATCCATGATTAAACACTATATTGAATTACTTCCCGAGACGATTAAGAAAGAAATGGAAGCCTTTAGAAAAAACAACAAAATAGTAGATATTACGGGAGGAGAAGTTAAGCAAGAAAATCCTGAAGCACATGATTACATGAGAGAATGGTTAAGGGAAAAAATGCAGCCAAGAGCCTTGTCAATGGGTTTTTGTAAAAGACCAGAACTTCTAAAACCTTGTCCTCATGCTAATACTTGTATGAGTTGTGAACATTTCCGATTAAATGAAGATGATTTACCAGCTTTAAAGCAAAATTTAGAAAGAAATCGTCAGTTAAAAAGCGAAAGCATCAAAAACGGATATGAGCGACAGATTTACATAATAGAACAAGATGAGAATCAATTAATAAAGTTGATTAATTCTTTGGAGGATAACAATAATTAATTTAGATTTTGAGAGCGATGTTTGGGATTTAAACTTACTTAACCCTGATTACCCAAAAGCCAGACAATATTTATACTTTAAACCAATCCAACAAGACTGGCTAAAAGACCTGGCTAAAAAGTATGTTAAGCTATTAGTAAAAAATCGGAATAGTCAAAAAAGTGTTCAGGTTAAAATCAATGCTATTAAACAATTTTCTCTTTATTTGACCCAGAAAAATCTTGAGCAAGTTAATAAATTAACCAGGGAAGTGATTCTGGATTATGAATTATTGCGTTCGACTCAAATAAGAAGAACAAGAGACGAATTAAATGTATTAAGACAATTTTGGGAAGAAGTAGAATCCAATCAATGGTTAGACGTTCTAAATATCGTTGACGATTTTAATCACATATTGGGTAATATTCCCCAGTTAGATTTTGATAGTGCTCTTTGGAACCTTGAGCTACTGTTTCCTAATAAAAAAAAGACAATTGCTCGAAAAAATATTAGTTTTAGAAACATCAAACAAGATTGGTTGATATTACTTGTCAAAAAATATATCAATTATCTGGCAAAAGAAAAAAATAACTATAATTATCAATATCCTATTTGTGTATTAAATACGTTTAATCATCTATCTAGTTATTTGAGAGAGAAAAATATTAATCAAGATGATTGGTTAGTCAGAGAAGTGCTTGTTGATTTTATTTCGCTTCGTCAAACTCAAGTTAGTTGTTCTAGTTTAAAGAAAGATTTAATTTCTTTAAATAGCTTTTTAAAAATAGCACACAGATATAAATGGCTAGATGTGCCACCAGGAATGATTATAGATGAAGATGCTCTTAACCAAAAAGTATCTCAAAATAATGAGATTCCGCCAAGAGATTTTGAGGGCGATATTTGGGACTTAAGTAGACTTCACCCTAATCATAATGCCAGAGATATTAAAACTATATCTTTTAAAAAAATTAAACAAGATTGGCTAAAATTACTGGTTAAAAAGTATAGCAAATATCTGCTCCAAATAGAAAAAGCTCCAGATTCTATTTCTCATGTCTTGAACACCTTCAACAATCTATCTAGTTATTTGACAAAACAAGACATCAATCAAGATAATTGGTTAACAAGAGAAGTAGTGATTGATTTTATTTTTGTTCTTTCTAGTAAAGTTCTTGCAAGCAGTATTCAAGCGCATTTAGGGAATTTAAGTATCTTTTTTGAAACAGCAGACAGAGCTAAATGGTTGGATGTTCCCTTAGGAATAATTAGAACCGGAGATTATCCGAAAACAACCCCAAGGAAAAATCTGGATATTCCAGAAAAGGTCTTCAAACAAATCAATGATAATTTACATAAACTACCTGATAAATATGGTCGGATGTGGATGGTTGGTTATTTCTGTGGAATGAGAATTAGTGAATTACAATTATGCCCTTTAAATTGTCTTAAACAGAATAGTAAAGGGCAATGGTCGATTACTTTTAAAAGACCAAAAAACAAGGATTATCATACTTTACCTATCTCCACAGAGCTAGCAAAAGTAATTCAAGAACAACAGTCAGAAACTAAAATATTTAAAGGAGAAAATTTTGAATTTTTATTTTATGGAGCAACAAAAAAGGGTGCGCTGTCTTCCTCAAATTTAGCTATGGCTATTAATAGACTAATTAAAGAAGAAAATATCAGAGATGATAATGGAGAACTTTGGGAATTTACTGCTCGTCAACTAAGAAATACTAGGGCTACTTATTTATTTGAAACTGGTCATCAAATGGCCATTATTTCCCAATGGTTAGGACATAAAAACTGGATAACTACTCAAAGATACATTAATGAAAACGTTGCTCTTAGAAAAGAAACAGCAAAAGTACAACTAGAATTAACTAATATTAGAGGTGAAGCTGTAGCCTATTCAAGTTTACCCAAAACATTACAAAACAATCCTAATTCTCATACAATTGCTATGAGCAATCATATTAATACTCTGATTTATGGCTTTTGTGGTTTACCCCTTGACCAGCAATGTCCTCATCCTAAAGCCTGTTATAGCTGTCCTAGTTTTGTTGCTTCCAAAGAATTATTACCAGATTACATAAAGATTCGTAATGAATTGAGAGATAAGCAATCTCTAGCAGAAGAGGAACATCAAACAACTTTAAGCGACCAATATCAACAGGAAGCTGACAGATTAGAGCTAATTATTAATAGCTTTGTAGGTAACTAAATGGCTGGAACATCTGAAACAAAAGAAGAGAGAATTAAAATTCTCAAAAATGCCCAGGAACAAAGAAAACAAAAGTGTAAAGCGCAAGTAGAAGCTGCGTTAGAAAAAATGATGGGACAAGGGATTAAAATCAATTTTTCGACAGTAGCTAAATTCGCCAATGTTAGCGTTCCTTATCTTTACAAAGAGCAGGATATTAAAACCAGAATAACTAAAATTAGAAACCAACAGTTAGCCACCTCTAAAGCAGAATTAACAGGTTCTTCTCCGGCTAATTCTCAACTAAAAATGATGGCTAGACTCAAGGATAAAATCAAGCGTCAAGATGAAGAAATTAAACAGCTAAAACAGATTAACGAAAAGTTATCTGGGAGAATATATCGTTTAACTGAATTAGAATACTTAGCCCAATGTCAAGAAAAAAGAATCAAAGATTTAGAAGCCAGACTCAGGGAGATAGAAATTGATTAGTTACACTATTTACTTTGTTGACACTTTTTTGGTAATTCAATGATTCGTTGTATAAAATATAAACAACGATTAAAAGCTTGTTGTGTAAGGCTTATAGCGATTTTACCTAACGTAATTTATCA